>JABSPG010000219.1 GCA_013214445.1 Ekhidna sp.
CAAACACCTATTGCCATGTCCATCGAGGCAAACCCAACCTTCACGAACAATGCCTTTTCTACTTCAGACAACCGATTTGATGCCATCGGCTTGATTGGGGCAAATGTGGTAGGCGATGGTACATTAACTAAAAGAAATTTCACCGATATCGACAATGTAACCTATGTCATGCTTGGTGATATTACCATTCCCGAAGGCAACACTTTGACGATTTAAGAGGGTGTAGTAATTAAGTCATTTTCTGATCATGGGTTTATAGTATCAGGGGATCTTATCGCACAGGGGGGTGATACTCCAGAAAGCAAAGTTACATTTACTTCTATAGCAGATGATAATGTTGGAAACCCATCCGATACCAACAAAGATGGGACAGCAACTACTCCCAGATCAAACGACTTTGGCGGGATAAGTATACTACCAACCAGTGCAACCGCTTCGATGATCAGCAACTGCAATATCCGATTCTCAGATGGAAATAGTGTAAGTATTCCCAATGTTGGGAATATCAATGGAAATGCAGCAATACAAATCTTTGGAGCCAACCCAACCCTTAGTAACAATGACATCTCCGAAGTAGATTTTGGGATGTCTTTTCATTTTGGGGCTGAACCAACCGTTTCCAATAATGTCATCGATAATACAAATCGTGCCCCTTTGGCGCTGAGCGTATCCTCTGATCCAGTCTTTTCGGGAAATACATTTGGGCCTAGTATTGGATGGAATGCACTTGGAATTATCAATGAAAATGTGAGCTCTGATCAGACGCTAAGTAAGCGCAACGTTGCAGGCTTTGAGAACATCACATATGTGATAATTGATGAGCTGAATGTCAGTGTTGGAGCTAAACTGACAATAGCAAGTGGAATAACCATCAAATTTCCGACGAATGCTAGTAGTATAGATGTAGCTGGGGGTTTGACAGTAGCAGGCACTGCTGAAGAGAAAGTAGTTTTTACATCTCTAAAAGATGACAATGCTGGATCTGGTAATACTGATCAAAATGATACCGAAGGGGATGGAAATAGTACTGAACCCAATAGAGGAGACTGGGATGGTATCAACTATTTGGCAACTAGTCAAGATGTTGACAATGTCATCAATCATGCAGAATTTCGATATGCAGGGTATCGAGGTTCGACCTCCACGCCAGAGGATGATGGGGCTTTGGTTTTTGATGGTGCTGGTGGTACAGTTACCAATACGCTTATAGATAATTCTGCCTGGTATGGAATCATCTTCGCGAATGCCGCGAACCCTTCAATCGAATCAACAACAATAAGTAATTGCGGAAGTGATCCACTCGGTCTCGATCTTCTAGCTAACCCAACTTTTCCCAATGAAGGCGCAAGCATCACTTTCAATCAAAATTTTAGTAACGGGATTGGCATTGTGAACAGACGTTTAGCTGTCAATGCGTCACTTGCAAAACGTTCTCTAGCAGGCATCCAAAATATTGCGCATGTTTTAAGAAATGATCTCATTGTAGAATCTTCAAGTACTTTCGCCATCTCAGAGGGTGTGGTCATCAAACTCGTAGGTAGTGCAGATTTCATAGTCGAAGGAACCCTAAACGCAACGGGAACTGAAAATAATCGAGTGGTATTTACAGATATTCGCGATGATTCCAGAGGAGGCGATACCAATGTAGACGGTAGTGAATCCAATCCCGCTCCAGGTGGTTGGGGAGGCTTTGACTTTAGAGATGGAGCAAACGGCAGTTCTCTGAACTTTTGTGAAATTAGATACGGGAAAAATTCGTTCTTTTCGGGAACTGATACCTACGCTGGCGTCATCACCTCTACGAATAATAACCTAACTGTTGATAACTGCATTATTGAACTGTGCAGCAGGAGTGCTTTTTCCGCCATTGGCAGCTCTACTGCAAGTTTTATTGATAATACATTGCGAAATATTGGACGGTCTCCCGTATTTATGAGTGCCTTTGCAGACCCTACGTTTAGTGGAAACACCTTGCAGAACATCGGGACCATAGGTATCGAACTTCGACCTGAAACCTTCTCGCAAAATGCAACGCTTCCACAACGTTCCTTTGGAGGATTTGATAACATTACTTATCTGTTGGTAGATGATTTGGAAGTTGGAAATGGCACCACACTAACTATCCCTGCCGGTACAGTCTTCAAGGATCTTGATGACCCAAGTAGCTTTGTTAGTTCTTCATCTAGATCTAGGATTATAGTTAATGGAAATCTTCAAGTCAGCGGAAATAGTACCGATAATGTAATATTTACAGACTACAGAGATGATGAGTATGGAAATCCAGCAGATACGCAGCAAGATGGAGATTTGTCTATTCCGAAATCACAAGCTAGCCGCTTCAACCTTCCTTGGATTGTTATGGAAAATCAAAGCGACGACCAAAGTACCATTAACCATGCGATTTTTAGATATCGACAGGATGATGCCATCGAGCTGAATTCTGCCTCCCCCACCATGACCAACAATACATTTGAGTTTTGTGAAAATGGCATTGGGATGGAAGGGGTATCTGAGCCTGTAATAACTGGCAATATATTTAACGACTTAGAGGATGCGCCTATGCGTATCTCACTAGTTGCCTACCCATCCCAAACCCAAAACAATGTCATTTCTGGGTCAACCTACAAAGCTATTAGAGTAAATAGCGAGACCCTGACTCAAGACACTACGCTGTATAAGCGAGCATTTGCTAGTATTGATAATATTCCGTATTTATTTAGCACTTATACGGTTGGATTGGGAGTCACCTTGACTGTAGAGTCTGGAATTGTTGCAAAATTCAATGATTTTGGGAGATTTACTGTTAATGGTGGTTTGGTAGCAGATGGTGAACCAGGTAATGGTGGTACCATCGTATTTACCTCGATTGAAGATGATTTCTATGGTGGAGATACGAATAGTAATGGAATTCCCAATTTCTTTAACAGATGGTATGGAATCCTCTTAAATAATGAGGCGCTAGATGATCAATTACTTTTTGATTATAATATTATCAGATACGTGGGTCCAATTAATAGTGGAACTTTTGGAATTAATGCCATCGAAGTTTCCAGTGCATCTCCAAGTATCTCCAATTCAAGATTTGAAAACAACCGAGTGGGAATCTTGATTTCGGGAGCATCACAGCCTGTGTTGAATAACAATGATTTTTTAGATAATTCAGAATTTGCGATAAATAACACAGGATCTTTTATCGTTGATGCCTCAAATAGTTGGTGGGGAGAGGCTTCAGGCCCAACCCACGCTGGAAATTCGAATGGAACTGGTGATGCAGTATCAGATAATGTCACCTATGACCCTTTCAACACCGAAGGAACTAACAATCCGATTACGGGGGATGTAAGCAAGAATGGTCAAGTGTCTGCATTCGATGCTGCGCTAGTGTTGCAAAGTGTCGTAGATCTAATCACATTGGATACTCAGCAAACCGAATCAGCAGATGTGACAGGTAATGGAGAGGTCACCTCTATGGATGCTTCCAAAATCTTGCAGTTTGCAGCCGATAGCATCACCTTTTTTGATGCAGAAGCTACCAACAGAAGTTCAGGACGAACTGGTGGGCTGCTAGCGAGCGATGAAGTTTTGATTGACTCAGACGTGTCCATTTTGTACTTACCCATATACCTCACAAACATCAATGACTTAAAGGCCTTCCAGTCAACATTATCTTTTGATCAAGAGGTATTTAAACTGGTAGAAGTGAATACAGATCAAGCCGATATCAAAGGGCTTGTTTCCAATTTTGATAATGAGCAGGGTTTGATAAAACTGGCTATGGCAAAATCAGGAGGTCATTATAAGTCCGGCAGTATAGGAACTTTAGTATTTGAAATAGATCATTCAAAGCTTAAAAACGATCGGTACTCCTTCGGGGCAACAGGTACCATGATCAATGATCTATTTGCAAATCATGCTTTAGGCGATATCGAATTCGAAGATTTCGATCCTATCACAAGCATAGAAGAAGATCTAGGACTTCTTGTCTATCCAAACCCAATTGAAGATAAATTCACCTTACAACTGAAATCCGATTACGGATTAGTTCAAATTGATTTGTTTGATTTGGCTGGCGCGAAAATGGGCAGATTGTACCAAGGAGAGGTATCCAGTAGTCAATCTCAAATCAACTTTAGTAAGTCCAGTTTAGGTTTTTCGCTTGATCCGGGAGTCTATTTCTTATCCATAAAGCATGCAGATGGTGTGGAAGTGCTGAGAATCTACTTTAAGTAATCCTGTAATGGATTTTATCATGAAAAGGATCATTACGATAGTAACGTGGCTCTGTATTGTGGCACTGGTTCCAGTGCATTCGCAGGAAGTTTTGCTTGATGTACAGGACGCAGTAGGTTTCACAGGAGATACGGTCTCTGTGGACTTTGTTCTAAATACAGACCTGACCGGCCAGGGATACATTGCCTTTGAAATACAGACAACCTACAATAGCAATAGTCTTGTCCCGGTAGAGGTAGTGACAGAAGGTTCAATTTTAGAATCTTTCGGAGAAGTACAGTTTTTCATTAATGAAAATAGCAGAACTGTAAAAGTGACGGGTGCAAACACGTCCGAGCTTTCGGGCACAGGAACATTGTTTTCCATTCGTTACACTTCTGAGTTAAATTCAGCTTATACCATTGGAATCACTGATCTTGTTTTGAACGAGACGAGACCGACTCTGAATGTTGACAATGGGAGGGTATCCTTTACCACTCCTCCTTCTTTAAACTTGTCCCCTACTTCAGGTTTGATTACGAAGGGTGAGACACTTCAATTTTCGGTATCTGGTGGAACTGAGCCATATACTTACAGTTCTTCAGACCCTGGTATATCCTCCATAGATGAAGAAGGTCTATTAACCGGTGTTTCTGTTAGTTTTGTTGATGTAACTGCAACTGATGCAATTGGAATCACTGGGGTTGTACAGGATATTGAAGTGCGTGGCTTTAGGCTGTCGATTCCTGAAGGATTAAGTGTAATTGAGGGTGATACCATTGAAGTTCCTGTTTTTACAACAGACTTGACAGGACTCAATGTTATTGCAGGTGAAGTTGAATTTTCTTTAAGCAGCTTTGAGATACTAGGTGTTGAACCCGGCAGTATTTCGCCGAACGTGAATTTTTCTAACACTTCTAAGAAAATAAGCTTTGCTTCTGATCAATCAATAATAGGTAGCGGAGAATTGTTTATCCTTTCGCTTAGAGCTGGATCGTCTAGTACAAACATACGGTTCGACGATATACGCTTTAATGAAAATTTGGCTGGAAATGGAGCAGGGGCTTTAATTGAAGTAATCAGGTTGTCGCAAATATCTATTTCACCTAGCAATACCCAATTGCTGATTGGCGAGACAAGACAGTTTAGTGCTTCTAACTCGAATGGACCTTTAGTCTGGTCTGTTGCCAACGAAGAGATTGCGGTAATTAATGATGAGGGATTTCTTACAGCCTTGATCGGGGGTATTACAAAAGTAGTCGTCACAGATTCCCTAGGTTCATCTGGTTCCACCAATATAACGGTGTTTGATGGCTCATTATCTATTTCCGAGGAACGAGTTCCGATTCAAACTAACTACAGTCTACCAATATCGCTGAGCGCTTTACCTTCTAATCGTGTAGCTAGCTCATTTGAATTAGACATACGATACAGTCCTACACTCCTCCAGTACAATGGTGTTGAATCTGGTGAATTGACTGATAACTGGAGCATATCCGAAAATGACGTGAATGGCAACATAAAGGTAGCTGCAGCCTCTTCCACCCCAACCTCCGGTGATGGTGTACTTCTCTACCTGAATTTCACATTGCTAGAATCACTAGGAGTCAATCAGCGAACAGCGCTTTCATTTAACAGCGCCTCGATCAACGAGGGATCACCTTCCATAAAGCTTCAAAATGGAGGAATCACTGGCGCCAATGTTCCTCCCGATGGACAGGATACAACCATTTCAATTCAAGAGGATAGTACTTTTGTATTTAGAGAAGATGTTTTTAGGTACTCTCACCCCTTGGGTAATGCATTTGAGCTAATTAGAATAGACGCCCTGCCTGTAGCAGGATCTCTCACCAGATTCGGATCCAGCATGTTCGTCGGTTCAACCATCCAAGTAGAAAACCTGGAAAACTTACTATACAATCCAAAAGCTGATACAAATGGAATTGCTGTTGACTTCTTTGAATTTAGTGTTTTTGACGGGACAGAATACAGTTTCCAGTCTAACAAAGTAACATTTGACATTCAATCGGTAAACGATTTCCCAAGATTTACTTTAGGTGGCGATATTTCGCTAGAACAGGATTTTGAAGAAGATACAATGGTAAATGTCACTCCTTCCAGCGTTCCATTCGACGAGAGATCCCAGATTGTGGTTTATAGTATCAGTCCTAGTACCTTAGATTTTGCAGGGATATTGATTGACTCATTATCTGGAGCTGTTACCATTTCAAGTATAGCAGGGGAATCTGGGAGTGCTACACTTACAATCACTGCCGATGATGGGGAAGAAGAAAACAACGAATTCAGTCAAGAGTTTCTTTTAGAAATTCTTCCTCCAGGAAATCAGTCCCCAAACATAGAACCACAGACTTTTAACCTCGCTGAAAACAGCATCAATGGTACTGAGGTGGGAACGGTGATAGCAGCTGACCCAGATGAAGACGCGCTGACATACACCATTCTTAATGGAAATGATGCTGGTGGGTTTGCCTTGGACATCTCATCCGGTCTACTTACGGTAGCAGCTAGTGAAGTACTCGACTTTGAGACCACTCCTACCTTCAATTTGGAAGTGGAAGTCTCCG
>JABSPG010000022.1:0-4892 GCA_013214445.1 Ekhidna sp.
TGTTGAGCGAAAAGAATGGAGAGGAGTGGATCATATTACAGTCTTATGAACCTCAGTACTTGGATGAGGTGCACGAATTGGATCCATATATCGATACAAAAGCGCTGATCGTTGGGGAGGATTCTGCGCCGCTTCTTGCATTCTACATTGAGACACGAATTCACATGGGGCGAGCGAAAGAAAGCAACCGAATGAAGGCAATCAACCCTCAGTGGCAGACATTGTCACCTAGAAGAATCTTTCAAATGCATGCCAAAGGTTACGAAGTACATGCGTACCCGGTTAATACCAGGGAAGACATGATTAAAATGCTAAATGCCGGCGTAGATGGAATCATCACTGATTATCCAAACATTGCCATGCAACTGAGAGAAGAATTGCAACTCATGGAATAGAGTGCTTCGATCGCCATTAATTTACTGGCACTGGAAATGCCGTGATTAATTCAGCCTCTGCAGCTATGTAGCCGAAAGCATCCCAGCTATCGCTTTCCAGAATTTTAAGAAATATCTCATTGGCTTTTTCAATCTCACCTTGCTGTTGATACCAGTTTCCAATTCCGTATCCTAACGTTGGGTTGGTGCTTCCACTAGCGGGAAAGGCCTTCGCCAAAAGTCTTTCTACGGATCTATCTCCTTTAAAGAGCAGGATAAGATCCAAGTAAGCATCGTTCTCTACCATTCTCATTCTCGAACTAATTTCAGCAAGCAAGTCATCTGCAAGTTCCCCATTTCCAATCTTCTTGTACGTCATGTAGAGCCAATAGGTAGTGGCAACCCTTAAGTCATTATTGTCACTAAATTCCATGCATTTTTTGTACGCAGAAATAGCCTTATCGAACCTGCCGTTTAAGTAGTGAGCTAATCCATAATGATACCAAATATTAAACTTGTCGTTACTTAAGGGCTTGTTTAGTTTGTTTGGAATCCCATCAGGTTCGATCGCGTTGGAATGATTCACAGCATAGAATGCTGCCATTTCAAAATCCTCAACCGATTTAGCTAACTGCCTAACTGTTAGATACCTATGCCCTCTATGTCTCCTCAAACGATGTGAAGTAGGATACTTTTCCAATCCTGAAGAATAAACTTCGATTGCCTGTAAATAACGACCCAAATAGGCAAGTCTTCTTCCATACCAGATAATCAATTCCAGGCTATCCGAGTTTGCTTGATAGTTTTGCTGGGCAATATCCAAATTCCGTTCGAGTTTTTGTCTCGCTTTCGCACTTAGCACCTTTCTAGGAAGCTCTTCCCCCATCAGATTGTATATCTTGTTGGGATCTCTACTCACATTGTCATTTGGACTGGTGTTTTCAAACGTACTTCTACTACCACCTTGGCAGGAACAAGTGGCAATAATTAACACAATCAAGTACTTATAAATTATATCCTTCAATTTACTTTCAATCTTGGTGATAGTTTATTCCTCCAGAATTTAAGCATTACCTCCACGCAAACTTAGAAACTGGCTTCATACTCAAATATTGTATTTGAATTGCTCCTGTGATTGTTAAGACAACTCAATGCATTTATCTACCTAAAAATCATTTGATACTTTCCCATGTAAAAAATAATCTTTTAGCTTAGATTTAAAAATAATCAATTCAGCACTATGGCCGCCGTAGAATCAAATATGATGCCCCTTGGGACAATTGCCCCAAATTTTGAACTTACAGACGTGATTTCTGGGGAGACCTTTGAAGTGGAAGATTTGAGAAAGGAATATGGATTGGTGGTGATGTTTCTTTGTGCGCACTGCCCATATGTGAAAAATATTGAAGAAGAGATAGCGATTGTAGCTAGGCAGTACGGCAATCAAAAAATGGGATTTGTAGCCATTAGCTCCAATGATGCAGATAAATATCCGGAAGATGGTCCGGATGGTTTGCGAGCACAAGCCGAAGAATATGAGTTTGACTTTCCGTACCTATACGATGAGTCTCAAAAAGTAGCGAAAGCTTATAAAGCAGCCTGCACTCCTGATTTTTTCGTTTTTGACGAAGACCTCAAATGTATTTACAGAGGTCGATTTGACAGTAGTACCCCTGGAAATCCTGAGCCGGTGACAGGTGATGATTTGGTCTATGCCCTTGAGGCACACCTAGAAGACGAGCCCATCACCAAAGATCAAAAGCCAAGCATTGGGTGCAGCATTAAATGGAAAAGCTAGCTGTAGAGCTCAAGTAGTTTTTTCTGATTTTCAATAGCTTCTCGAAACTCTGTTTTCAAACGATCCACAAGTTCTTTGACACTTGGTGAATCATCAATTTTTGTGACTCCTTGTCCTGCTGACCAAATGGTTTTCCAAGCCTTCACCTCATCATTTGCAGAAAGCTCCTCTCCAAAATCAACTTTTGCAGATTTCTTCCACATCTCTTCGGTAATTCCCATCGCCTCTAAACTCGGCCTCAAGAAATTCGCATTGACCCCAGAAACGGCCGCAGTGTAAACTATATCCGATGCTCCTGCATCAATAATCATCTTTCGGTATTCCTCAGGAGCTTCACTTTCTTTTGCATTTATAAATCGAGTACCCATATATGCTAAGTCGGCTCCCATCTGCATTGCAGATGCAATGTCCTTGCCTTCAGAAATACAACCAGATAGCAAAATCGTCTTCTTAAAGAATTTTTTCACCTCACCGACAAAGGGCATTGGATTTAAGGTACCGGCATGGCCGCCAGCACCAGCACACACCAAAATCAACCCATCAACTCCTGCCTCTGCAGCCTTTTCAGCATGTCTTTTCATTATTACATCATGAAAAACCAGACCACCGTAGCTATGCACTGCATCTACCAACTGAGATACAGCTCCTAGAGATGTAATGATCAAAGGCACCTTATGCTTGACTACTATTTCTAGATCGGCTTCTAATCTTGGATTAGTCTTGTGCACTATTAGGTTTACCCCAAATGGTGCCGCTTTTTTTCCTGTTTCCTTTTCCCATTTCTGTAATTCTTCCTTAATCTCAATAAGCCACTGCTCAAATCCTTCGGTAGAACGATTATTCAAGGCAGGAAAAGTTCCAACAATTCCATTCTTACAACACTCAATTACAAGCTCAGGTCCGGAAATCAAAAACATTGGTGCAGCGACGGCTGGCAATGAAAGATCATTTAGAAAAGGTGCTTTCACGTTGTTTTGGGTTTAGTTGTTAATTAGAGATGAAATTACTTCTCTCTCACATCCAAGACAAGCTTTCCTATCTTTTCTCCGTTAAATAGTCTACTGAAAGTATCATAGAAATTCTCGATACCCTCGTGCACGTCTTCTCGAGATTTCAATCTACCTTCTTGCATCCACTTACCCATTTGCAAAGCTGCTTCACCATATCTTTTGGCATAATCAAATACAACCATGCCCTGCATAGTAGCTCTGTTGACCAATAACGACAAGTAATTGGCAGGGCCTTTCGGGGCAGTTTCATTGTACTGTGAGATAGCTCCACAAATTACAATTCTTGCATGCATATTGATTCTTGTGAGAACAGTATCCAATATTTCTCCCCCAACATTGTCGAAGTATACATCGATCCCTTGCGGACAAGCTTTCTTCAAATCCTTTCTTAGGTTACCTGCCTTATAATTTATTGCATCGTCAAACCCCAACTCTTCTATTAGGTATTTACATTTCTCATCTCCGCCTGCAATCCCTACTACTCTACAACCCTTGATCTTTGCAATTTGTCCTACGACACTGCCAACTGCTCCAGCCGCACCTGACACTACAACTACGTCACCTTCTTTTATTTTTCCAACTTCCGTTATCCCAAAGTAAGCAGTCATACCAGGCATGCCCAACGTTCCAATGTAGACTGGTTCAGACGCCAGATTAGTATCAACTGGATAATAATCCTTTCCATCAGTAGTGGTGTATTGCTGCACCCCGCCCCACCCGGAAAGTATATCTCCTTCTTTGAATTTCGGATGATTATTTGCCTTGATGACTTCCCCAATGGTCCCAGCTCGCATTACATCACCTACTTGAACAGGTTCTATATATGATCGAGAGCTATTCATCCAGCCACGCATGGCTGGATCGAGAGAGATATAGTGTTGTTCTATCAACAACTCTCCTTCAGCCGGCTCTACAATTTCTTCTTCTCTCAGTTCCCAAGTATCTCTCTCTGGAAATCCAATGGGTCTTTTAGTAAGTACTTGTTGTTTATTCTTCATGCTATCTCATATAAATTATATAGTAGGGATGATTTCGAACAGCGCGAATTTTCTTCTGAATGGAAATCCTATTTAACAATGATACATGGATTGTGTCAAAAACTCATTTTAAAGTCCATAGTGCATTGATTAAATTGCGCAACCATTTACAGGATATGAGCATACACGGAAATATTAAGATCGTTACTACCCACCAGCTTCAAGAGATGAAGCATAAAGGTGAGAAGATCTCAATGCTTACAGCTTATGATTATTCGATGGCTAAAATTATCGACCAAGCTGGAGTAGATGTGATTCTTGTGGGAGATAGTGCATCCAATGTTATGGCTGGCAATGAGACTACCTTGCCGATTACACTTGATCATATGATATGGCATGCCACCTCAGTTGTAAAGGCGGTAAATCGTGCATTGGTGGTAGTAGATGTTCCATTTGGAAGCTATCAAGGGAACTCCTCCGAAGCGCTAAGATCTTGCATACGAATTATGAAAGAGGCTGGAGGGCATGCCGTGAAAATGGAAGGAGGGGTAGAGATAAAAGAAAGTGTTTCGAGGGTGCTGTCGGCGGGCATTCCAGTAATGGGACACCTTGGACTTACCCCACAATCGATATATAAGTTTGGGACCTACACGGTAAGAGCTAAGGAGGAAGCAGAAGCAGAGAAGCTAATTGAAGATGCTAAAGCCTTAGAAGAACTAGGATGTTTTGCATT
>JABSPG010000022.1:4902-18010 GCA_013214445.1 Ekhidna sp.
AGTACTGGAAAAGATTCCCTCAAAGTTGGCTAAGCAAGTATCTGAAGCAATTACTATTCCTACGATAGGTATAGGTGCTGGTCCCGACACAGACGGCCAAGTCTTGGTGGTCCATGATATGCTTGGCATTACGCAAGATTTTAAACCACGTTTTCTTAGGCAGTATGCCGATCTAAACAAGGTCATGCATGAAGCTTTTGAAAATTACGTTTCAGACATTAAATCAAATTCTTTCCCCAACGAAAAAGAAAGCTACTGATTTAGCTGATGAAACAAAATCTAACTATAGAATAACCGAAAAAGATAAGAACTAGAAGATGGCAAAGATCATTTACACACATACGGACGAGGCTCCTGCTTTAGCAACCAAATCATTTTTACCGATCATCAAAGCTTTTACTGGGAAAGCAGGTGTAGAAGTAGAAACAAGAGACATTTCGTTGGCAGGAAGAATCATAGCCGTATTTCCCGAGTTTCTATCTGAGGATCAACGAATTGGAGATGCGCTAAAAGAGCTGGGTGAAATAGCTAAAACCCCAGAGGCCAACATTATCAAGCTTCCCAATATCAGTGCTTCTATGCCTCAACTTAAGGCGGCAATAAAAGAATTACAATCGCAAGGTTACTCCCTACCAGATTATCCAGATGAGCCTGCTAATGACGAAGAAAAAGACATTAAATCCCGCTATGACAAAGTAAAAGGTAGTGCCGTAAACCCCGTACTTAGAGAGGGAAATTCAGATAGAAGAGCTCCTAAGGCTGTAAAGAATTTTGCTAAGAAGTTTCCTCACTCCATGGGTAAATGGTCCGCTGATTCAAAATCGCATGTAGCTAGTATGACTGGCGATGACTTCTACGGCAGTGAAAAATCCACCACACTAGCAAAAGACACGACCGTAAGCATACAGTTCATTGGAAATGATGGAAGTCACACTGTACTAAAAGACGCTTTTCCAATTCAGGAAGGTGAAGTAATTGATGCTTCCGTCATGAATATGACAGCACTCAAGAACTTCATAGAACAAGAAATTGAAAGCGCCCTCAACGAAGGCATTTTGTTTTCACTACACATGAAAGCTACGATGATGAAGGTTTCAGACCCGATTATCTTCGGAGCAGTGGTAGAAGTGTACTACAAAGATGTTTTTGAAAAATATGGACAGCTTTTTGAAGAGATCGGTGTAAACGCCAATAATGGAATTGGAGACGTTTATGCTAAAATTCAATCCCTTGACGAGGATAAACGCACCGAAATTGAGAACGCTATCAGTGCGGTATATGAGACAAGACCAGCATTGGCTATGGTCAATTCAGACAAAGGAATCACCAATCTGCACGTTCCCAGTGATGTGATTATTGATGCTTCTATGCCGGCAATGATTCGTACTTCTGGTCAAATGTGGAATAAGGATAATCAAACGCAGGATACCAAAGCTGTCATACCTGATCGTTCTTATGCAGGAGTTTATCAGGCAGTGATGGATGATTGCAAAACCAATGGTGCTTATGATCCTACAACTATGGGTAGCGTCCCTAATGTTGGACTTATGGCTCAAAAGGCCGAAGAGTATGGATCTCATGACAAAACATTCCAGGCAAGTTCCGAAGGTAAGATCCAAGTTTTAGATGCGGATGGGTCCGTTCTATTAGAACAGGTAGTTAGCACGGGAGATATCTTCAGAATGTGTCAGACCAAAGATGCTCCAATAAAAGACTGGGTAAAATTGGCTGTGACAAGAGCGAAAGCAACAGGAGCACCTGCCGTCTTCTGGTTAGATGAGAATAGAGGCCATGATGCAGAACTGATCAAGAAAGTGAATACTTACCTATCAGATCATGACACAGATGGATTGCAAATACATGTGATGGCTCCCATAGAAGCGACAAAGTTCTCCATCGAAAGAATCCGAAAAGGAGAAGACACCATATCTGTAACCGGAAATGTGCTAAGAGACTACTTAACTGATCTTTTCCCTATTTTGGAAGTAGGGACAAGCGCGAAAATGCTATCTATCGTACCACTGATAAATGGTGGTGGGTTATTTGAGACTGGCGCGGGAGGATCAGCACCAAAACATGTTCAGCAGTTTGTCGAAGAAGGACACTTACGATGGGATTCTCTCGGTGAATTTTTAGCATTGGCTGTGTCTTTGGAACACCTCGGCGAAAAGTATGGCAACAAAGGTGCTACTGTATTGGCTGAAGCACTTGATAGTGCCACAGCAAAACTTTTGGAAGAAAATAAGTCACCTTCAAGAAAGGTCAATGAAATAGATAATAGAGGTAGCCATTACTACTTAGCAATGTATTGGGCAGAAATGCTGGCACAGCAAGATCAGAATGAAGAATTGAAAACTGTGTTCGCTGAGGTTGCCTCTAAACTAGCAGCTAATGAGAATACCATCAATGAAGAACTGATTGCTGCTCAAGGCGAAAAGGTAGAAATAGGAGGATACTTCCAACCGAATGAAAAACTCGCTGCTGATGCTATGCGTGCTAGTGATACGCTGAGAAGCATTATTGACTCTATTTAGATAATGGAATCTTAAAAAAAACCAGCCCTGTGCTGGTTTTTTTTATGAAACACCTTTATCTACAAAGCACTTACTCGATCCTCGAGAATCTTAGTTGCAGCGGCTACCTCTTCCGATCCCGAAGCTGTTTGTTCTGCGATAACCACTATGTCCTCAGAATTTGTCAAAATCTCGTGCAATTGTCCTTTCTGATCGATTGCAGAGTTGAGAATAGCTCCGGATAGATCTGATGTGTTTTTTGTTGCATTTAATATTGTCTGAAAAATATCACTCGCTTCTGCTGTGGAACTGTTGCCGTTCTTAACCTGTTCAGAAACTTTAGTCATGGCCTGAGCCATATTCAGCGTGTCACTCATCATCTGAGTGACTTTCTGTTCAATCTCTAAAGCAGAATCTTTAGAGTTCTCAGCTAACATCCGTATTTCATGAGCTATTACCGAAAAGCCTCTCCCTGAATCTCCTGCTTGTGCTGCTTCGATAGAAGCGTTCAAAGAAAGCAAATTGGTCTTTGCGGCAATTTCCTGAATCACTTGCAAGATGGATGAAATCTCTTTGGTTCTCTGTTCCAAAAGACTCATATAATCCTGAGCTCTACCAGCTTCCTGCATTAGATCGTTCATATCTGCCACAAGACCAGAAATTATTTTTGAGCCATTTTGACTATTAGATTCACCAGTCTTTGCCGCTTCTGCTATCGCATGCGCCTTGGTCTCCATGTCACCCGCAAAGGTGGTCGCTTGTTCTACACTCCTAGAAGTTTCATCTGTTTTCACCACTTGACTTTGCGCTCCACCTGCAATCTCACCTATTGCACTTGCAATTTCCTTGATGTTATCGAAAAGCTCATTCTTTAAATTCCTTCTAGATTCGGTGGCTTCCATTTTACTAGCTGTAACATCAGCTGCAACCTTTATCACTGAAGTAATTTCTCCTTTGAAATCCTTTACAGGTGTATAAGCAGCCTGGATCCACACTTCTTCCCCGCTTTTGGAGATTCGCCTAAACTGCCCACTTTGCGTTTTTCCAGCTTTCAAGTCCTGCCAAAATTTTGAATATTCCTTTCTCTGAGCATATTCATGCTCAATAAATATTTGATGGTGCCTATGAAGTACTTCGCTTTCATCACTGTAGCCCAAAAGCTGACAAAAGTTCCTATTTACGTCGATGATCGTTCCATCGGGTTTAAACTGAATGTAACCAAATGACAAATCAATGGTATCACGCAAATCTGTGGCATGATCAAACGCAACCTTTCTTTGGGTAATATCTGTTGCAATCTTCACTACAGAATGGTAATTTCCATTATTGTCTCCCACGGGGGAATAGGAAGCTTGCAACCAAACAACCTCCCCACTCTTATCAAGTCTCTTAAACTCGCCAGTTTGCACTTCTCCCCGATTCAAATCATCCCAGAACTTCTTATAGGAGCTGTTCTCTCTTTCTTCTTTTGTCACAAAAATCGAATGATGTTGACCAATAATGTCCTCAGCGCTTTGATATCCCATAGCCTCAACAAACGGCTGGTTCGCCTCTTTGATATTCCCTTTCATATCAAACCGAATGAAAGCAAAAGAAAGATCGATAGCATTCCTAATCGCAATAGAATTAGTCATAGATTTTCTCTCCTCAGTCACATCATTTGCAATCTTGATCACTTCCTTAACATTTCCGGACCGATCTATCAGCGGCGTATATGACGCTCGGAGAAAAACATCGTGTCCATCAGCCGTTCTCCGATGAAACTCACCAGATTTAATTGCACCTTGGCCTAGGTCTTTCCAAAACTCTTTATAAGCAGCTGATTCCACCTCATCAGGAGTAACAAAAATGCTGTGATGCTTCCCTCGAATGTCCTGCAAGCCATTATAACCCATCAATTTCAAAAAATTGCCGTTGCATTCCTTGATATTACCTTCAGGTGAAAAGGTGATATAGCCAAATGATAAATCAATTGCCTGCTTAATTACAGCGCTAGTTCTAGAATTGGTGCTTTTGAAAAAATCAATCATAGAGATGAAAAGTATAGTAGTAGGTATTAGTGAAACGAGATACGTACACTAACATATCGCGCTCTTAAATAAAAGAAATTGAATGCTATAAACAAACCTATAATGCTGCTCGCAAATAATCGTTAACTTCCAAAAAATTACCGCCTGAACTAATCTTGACCCCTGATTTTAAAAACAATTTTGAAGCAACCGTGCTCAAAGTGGCCTGCTTAATCGCATTAACTAGGTCCATTATTGAGGTAATCAACGATTTAATAGCAGAGGAGCTACAGCCTAATTTTTACTTGGATCTTGCGTTCATTATTGTTTTTTCAATAGGAATTGCATCCACTTATGTGAAGATAGGTTTTAAAAAACTTCTGTTTCTATTTTATCTACCACTGATAACGTTACTATGCATCATGTTTATTGATGGAGTAGGTCTTGCACACTCAATAGAAAACAATCTTTTCGGAGGCCTGGTTATCTTGACTTTTACCACACGTGGAAGAGTCCCATTCTTCTTAAACGCCACGCTAATCATTTGCATAGTATTCTGTTTGATATATCTAGGTTACCAATACAATCTCTTGGCGACTTTTGAAATATTAAGTTCGGGCAAACTCAATTTTGTATTCTCAACAATCGGAATCATTGCATTCATACTTTATGCAAAATCCGTCTTTACCAGAAATAAAAGTCGTCTTGCATCCACGATCGATTCTCTGAACCAGCAAACTCAGTCTCTAGAGCGAAAAAGGGAAGAATTAATTGAAAAGAAAAAGACACTTGATACACTCACGATCGAGCTAAATGATAAAGTGATGGATAGATCAAGGGAGCTTAGAACGCATCAATCACAAGTAGAAGAATATTTGTCAGTAACTATGACGGAGCTCTTTGATGCCTATCAAGACACTATTGACGCAGTTGATCGTTTTGAGGAATCAGAGGGGAAGGACCAAATGGCATCCATGGTCGTTCAATCAGGCGCAAATCTGAGAAAGGAGATGGAGTCGTTGAGGAGTAAAATTTCAGAAAGCCTATGAATTGGCTAAACTCATTCTTCGAACAAGAAGAGTTAGAAAACCAACTTTTTCTGGTTGCGCTAATCGTAACAATTCCCTATTTCACATCAAGTATCATCTTCGATATACTGCACAAAAGCTATTTTTTCTTAGCACTAGATGGTGGTCTCCTCCTCTTTTCGTTAACGATGCTCTTTTTGTTTAGAATAGTCCACCTTAGAGTACTACTCATCAGGTTTTTTTCATTGCTGACAATTTGTGCCTCAGTTTTCTATTGGATTTCATCTGGTGGTATATCCGGTGGTGGAGCATACATTTTTCCAATCGTATCACTTTTGGTAATACTCATCAACAAAGGCATTGGCAAGTACCTTTTCACAGCGCTACTAATTGGAATTGTTTTACTTATCGCGAACGATCTAATACCTGGAAATGCTGGAAATCCTTCCTACAGAGGGCTCTTGTACGACTTTATTTTGAACCTATGCATGTTTGCCATACTCTTAGTTGTTTTCAAAAGGTTCTTAGACCGAGAGAGACTTCAGCTAGAGGAAAGAAAGGAAGAAATCAATCGATTAAATGCTAAATTAAATATCAAAACTACCGAGCTAGAACTTTATAATCGAGACCTAGAGATCATCAAGAAAAACCTGGAAAAAGTGGCCGATCGGCACAACCAATCTCTTGCCAAAGAAAACCAACGGATAATGGAATACTCCTTCATAAACGCCCACCTTCTCAGAGCACCACTAACAAATATTATCGGCATCTCAGAATTGATAGAAGAAAAGAGTGAGAGGGTAAAAAAGCTGGAGAAGGTATCGAAACGCTTTGATTCTATCCTTTTTAAAATCAATAGCATTCTCAGTGAAGAAAGAGCAAAGAACTAAATTAAGGCTACTTCTTTTTCTTTGAAATGGTGAATTCATAGCTCCGCATATTTCCTTGTACATCAAAAATATACGTCCCTCTAAGCATTTTTCTTCCTACTTGGACCGTATTGGTTAGAGAACTGCCTAACAACATGTCATTCATGTCGGTAACGTCTCCGAAAGGGTAACCAACATTATATTGATTAGGCGTAAACATTTGAGGGTCAGATAGTGGATCCACTTGGCTAAAGGTCTCAGGCGGTAAATTCAATTCCAAAGATTTAAGTTGTTTCTTTGCAAAGGGGGTCATATTGAATTGTCGTCCGTCTGGCTGATACTCCTGCAATGACTTAAAAGTGGTTTGAGCATTTAAGACTGTAGAGACTAGAAATGATAAGATCGCTAAATACTTCATGTGCAGGCAAGTTTATAATAAGTGTAAACGATTCTTCCTTGCTCTTGTTTCGGTCATCTCAGATCTGCTCGGATTCAACACCATCGTACTTCAAAAACCTTAGCTATAAAGGGATTTCTTAAATAGGCCCAATCAGTAAGTAATCAAATAAATCAATCCAATTTTTTGTACAGATTACCATTCGGCTCCAGTCGATAACCCAAGACAACATCGCCATCTCGCTCAAAGTAGATAGACTCGTTTCTGACATCAGAAAAAATATCTCCACCTTCATGATAGAAGGGATATTTTGTGCCTTGCATGGTAATCATTAGTTCGTCATCTATGAGCTGAACATTCATTTCAAATCCTTCCTTTGTCTCATACCTACCTTCGTCACTCTTAAAGTTGGTAGCCTCGACCAAGTAGGGATTTTCGCCGGAAAGAAGGAGACCATCGCCAGGTTTCCAATTATCATATTCCATGTAATATGCTGTGCGTTTTGCAGCATTCAAGTCCTGCAGTTTTGCGACTAAATGCAGGGCTCCATCAATTCCCGCGGAGACACCAGCTGTGGTGATGACATTCCCATTGTCGACAAAACGCACACCTCTTCGCACATCGATTTTATCATAGCTTTCCAATCCTTCAAAAGACTCATGGAAGGTGGTTGCCGTCTTATTATCTAACACCCCCGCTTCAGCAAGCACAAAAGCACCCGTACAAACAGAAAAATGATATTGAACCTCCTGATTCTTAACCCATTCAATCACAGCCTTATTTTGGTATGCATTCTGAGAATTACCACCAAAAAATGCTAAGATATCAGCAGCAGGTGCATCATCAATCGAATAATCTGGAACAATCTTCAAAATACCCTGAGACTTAATTGGCCCCTTGTCTTTCGAAACTGTGAAGACCTCATAGCCCGCATAAGCAAAGACCTCCATCGGTCCAGCAAAATCCAAAACCTCCACCCCATCTTGCAGATAAAAAGCAATTTTCTTCGAATCAACTTCTTTTGTTAAAACCATATAATCACAGGTAAATACACCAAGTTTTTTGAGTATTCATTTTATGCCACAACCTCGCATATAAGGACAGACAGGATTTTAGGACCGTTGATCTGACCAAAAAAGCTAAAAAATACTATGCGAGGGATGTACAATTATAAATATATCTGATCTCTGGAGTTTTTAATCAAGTCTTTACTTCCCAAAATTTCAGAAAGGCGCTCTGATGCCTTAACAGATCCCACCAAAGAGAGATCTTCTTCATTTTGGATAGCTGCCACATAAACTCACCGAACAGATTAGTTCGCTCAAAAGGAATCAAGTTTTCTTTTTTTACGTTTATTGTTATCTCCATCCTAATTAAATTTTGATAAGATGATTTATAATGGCAAGGAAATAGCATTTCCAGCGATCATGCAGGTAAGCTTTTTTAAGCTAGTCGAGCACCTAGAAAAGATAGCTAAATCTCCAAACCCACGTCAGGCAGCATATGGCCGAGAGCTCCTTGAAGAGGTTGAGCGTTTTCCAGAGCTAAAAGATGGTATTTCGGATGTCAGCCAACTACATAAATACCAATCCTCATTCGACAAGTTTAGTCAGGTACTGTTTCCCTCGATCCTTACAACAAACGAGATCAAAATCCTGACTCCTCCATTCTATTTTGACCCGATTTATGCTTCCAAAAGATTTGACAACATCATTAAGGCATCAGGAGAACCGTTTGAGTTTCGAATGAAGGATGTTGACGAAGACTTGTTCTACAAGTACTGCTGTTACTACATCATGGGTAGCTACTTTGGTTTCCCAATAGGAGGGTCAACTCCTCAATTTTTTGAGATAGAAAACAAAGCCCAGGGTTTTAAGCGAGTGTACAAAATGCTCATTAATGCTGAATTGGCTGAGTTTATCCCTACGGAAAAGGCCGTTCACATTACTCAAGAAGATTTTGAAGAATTATTGGACAACTTCGATGATCTTGAACTTTGGAAAAAGAAATTTCCTCCAAATAGTTGGATTATGCGAGGGGTAAATATTGTCAACTTGGTTGATGTCACTGCAGATCAATCGATTGGTAAAATCACATCCAGCTTGCTAGTAAAGGCAGAAAACTCATTTTCAAACATTCAACAAAGCGTTAAGCGCATGCTGAATAACGCAGATCTGGATGTTGGTGTGGTAAGTCTTGAAAACAACCACTTGATCCCTGTCGATCACAAAGACGTCAACAGCCTACTGCTGAAGAAAGGTGAATCGCTATCATGCGAAAAAGATTTTTGTGATTACGTCAATGAAGAGCTCTTCAAAAAGAAGGTCCCGCTGGTAGTTACTCACGCAGAAAACTTCCATTCAACCTCTGGAACTCCACTCTCTCAAAAGCTGATTGACTCCAATTACAATAGCTATATCATCGCTCCTTTAGTTCACGAAAATGAACTACTCGGATTTATGGAGTTAGGGTCTAAGAAAGCCTACGATCTGAATGTCGGTTCGCTTAAAGTCTTAGATCAGATATTGCCAATTCTATCGATGGCAAAAAAACGCTTTCAAACAGAAGCTCAGAATCTGATTGAAGCTGTTATACAGCAAGAATGCACGACCATTCACCAGTCAGTCAAATGGCGATTTGAAGAAGAAGCACAACGATTCATAGATAAGCAATTTGAGGGGAAAGAAGCCGAATTTAAAGATGTAGTTTTTGACAACCTGTACCCACTGTATGGCCAGCTAGATATAAAGGGGTCCTCTGAAAGAAGAAATAATGCAGTGAGCAAGGATCTCGTAAAGCAACTTCTAGCGGTAACTAAGGTAGTTGAAGCTGCCAACAAGCGAAAAAACCTGCCCGTTTACGAGGAGCTACTGCACAGATTGGATCTATTCACCAAAGAACTTCAGCAAAATCTGGCTGCTGGTAGTGAACATCGCATCCTTTCATTCCTTAATGAAGATGTATATCCAGTTTTTGAGCATTTGAAAGTAGAAAGCCGGGATCTTAAAAAAGAGATTGAAGGATACGAAGAGTTATTGGATTCGGACCTAAACACAGTGTACGAGGAACGAAAAAAATATGACACAAGTGTGAATTTGATCAATCAGCGTCTTGCCTCCTACATCGACAAGAAGCAGATAGAAGCACAGAACATGTTCCCTCATTACTTTGAGAGATACAAGACAGACGGGGTTGAATTCAACATGTACATTGGGCAATCCATCACTAAGGATAAAAAATTCGATGAATTGTTTCTACGGAACCTAAGAATCTGGCAACTCTTGGTGATGTGCGAGATGGAAAACGAATTTCATTCACTTAAGAAGGAGCTAACAGCACCAGTGGAAATTGCTTCGCTCATTTTGGTTTATAGCACTCTTCTATCCGTCCATTTCCGAATGGATGAAAAGAAGTTTGATGTGGAGGGGGCTTATAATGCTCGATACGAAATCATCAAAAAACGAGTAGATAAAGCTCATATTAAAGGAACAAAAGAACGAATTACTCAACCAGGTCATATTGTGATTGTTTATTCCCAAGAGCAAGATGCAAATGAATATCGAACCTACTTGAGATTCCTTGCAGCGAAAGGATACTTGAAACATAAGATTGAAGACGTTGCTTTAGAAGACCTACAAGGAGTGCATGGCTTACGAGCGCTACGAGTAGCCGTAGATTATGCCGGATCAACTGGAGTAGATGAATTGATCAGAGAAATAGAGCAAAGTACGCCTGCCAAATAATTCGATCCATCATTCAGCTCCTTTCAATTATCTTACGCTAGTGACAACAACCCATTACTAGTGAAGAGAAAGAACATTTTAATTACAGGAGCAAGTTCTGGCCTTGGCAAAGGCATGGCGATAGAGTTTGCGAAGCAGGGATGCAATCTAGCACTATGTGCTCGTCGCGTTGAAAACCTGGAAGAACTTAAAAAAGAGCTCCATGAAATAAATCCTGAAAGCAAGGTTTTCCTTCGCTCATTGGATGTAACTAATGCCGATCAAGTATTTGAGGTCTTCAGAGCTTTCAATCAAGACTTTCATGACGTAAATGAGCAACTGGATCGAGTAGTGGTCAATGCTGGTATGGGCAAGGGCTCGTCACTGGGGAAAGGGCATGCTAAAGCTAACATGCAAACTGCGGTAACTAATTTCTGTGGCGCAATCAGTCAAATGGAGGCAGCAATGGAAATATTTCGTGAGCAAAATCATGGACATTTGGTTGCAATTTCATCTATGTCAGCATTCCGCGGTTATCCATTTGCAATGACCGTCTACGCTGCGACAAAAGCCGGATTGAAGAGCTTAACTGAAGGTTTGAGAATTGATGTGCTGAAAAAGCCCATCAAAGTTTCTTCTATCTTTCCAGGGTATATTCAATCAGAAATGACAGACGCCATTGGGAAACCGCCCCCATTTATGATCTCATTAGACAAGGGCTCAAAACTACTGGTCAAGGCAATCAATAAAGAAAAAGCAAATGCTTATGTTCCCTTCTGGCCCTGGCATTTCTTCAAGCTGCTCAGTCCTTTCATGACAGCTAATATGCTTCGTAAATTCTAACTCAACTATGAATTTTGAACCCTCACCCCGCTCGCAGGAATACCTAAAAACTCTTAAGGAATTCATGCAAGAGCATGTTTACCCACTTGAACGGGATTACATCGAATTTCATAAGGATAATAATCAAGGTTCAGATTGGACGAAATGGAAAGAACATCCGTCCTTAGAAAAACTGAAGTATCTCGCACAAGAGCAGGGACTTTGGAATCTATTCCTACCAGATTCAAAGCTCGGCCAAGGTCTGAGCGTCCTTGAATATGCTCCCCTAGCTGAAGAAATGGGACGTATATACAACGCCGCGGAGATCTTCAATTGCAATGCACCCGATACAGGTAATATGGAGGTACTCTATCATTTTGGAAGTGAAAAGCAAAAAGAACAGTGGCTCATACCATTGCTACAGGGTAAGATGAAGTCCGTTTTTTGTATGACTGAACCCAATGTAGCCTCCTCAGACGCGACAAACATTCAAACATCTATCCTTCAGGATGGAGATGAAATTGTGATCAATGGGAAAAAGTGGTGGTCAGCAGGACTTGGTCATCCGGAAGCCAAGATTGCCATTGTAATGGGTCAAACAAAGGATGAAAGCCGGGGACGGCATGAACAGCATAGTATGGTTTTAGTGCCATTAGACACACCAGGCGTAAAGATCAAACGCATGCTGAACACCTTCGGAGCATACGACCCCCCGGCCGGGCATGGAGAAGTGCATTTTGATAATGTGAGAGTACCAAAAGAAAATCTGATACAAGATTTTGGAGCTGGTTTTGCGATCGCGCAAGGACGTTTGGGACCAGGGAGAATTCATCACTGCATGCGATGCATTGGCGCTGCAGAAAGAGCTTTGCAGCTAGCAATTATTAGAAGTGGCACTCGGCAAGCATTTGGAAAGCTCCTTGCTAAGCTGGGTGGCAACTCCGAGCGGTTTGCAAAAGCAAGGATCGACGTTGATCAGGCTAGGCTCCTCACCCACTACGCGGCTTGGAAGATCGATGAGAAAGGTGTCCGAGACAGCATGACTGAAATCTCTGCCATCAAAGTGGTAGCCCCTAACGTGTTACAGGAAGTTACAGATATGGCTATGCAAATTCACGGTGGCGCTGGGCTTTCTGATGACTTCCCGTTAACCGCTTTTTACATTCAAGCACGCGCATTGAGACTAGCTGATGGACCTGATGAGGTTCATATGCGGATGATTTCCAGACTTGAGTTCAAAAAATACCTTTCATGAGCACTCACTCAGTAAAGGACTTGGAAAAAGCTCAGCGAAAGGGTGAAGAATTAGATTTAGACAAACTGCTTCCCTGGATAAAAGAACAAGGAATCGATCTGTATGGAATACCAAGGATAACGCAGTTTTCAGGGGGTGCCTCCAATTGGACTTACCGCTTACAATTTAAAAATAAGGACATCATCCTTCGCCGTGCCCCACTGGGAAAGAAGGCTGCAGGCGCACATAATATGCCGAGAGAATTTCATCTTCAAGAGAAATTGAAACGTCACTATCCATCAGTTCCAGGAATGATAGCGGTCTGTGAAAATAGTGATGTTTTGGGCTCTACATTCTATCTCATGGAAAGACTGAATGGCATGATCGCGCGCAGCACGATTGGAAAAAAAGGGAAGAAGGCCTTCAAAGGCAAGAATTGATGGATTTTGACCTATTAGTATCGCCCCTCTCCATTAATCACACAAAATAATTTCGTCAAGATCGAATGAATTCG
>JABSPG010000220.1 GCA_013214445.1 Ekhidna sp.
TATACATCCACAGGTAAACAACTACACATAAGATTACGGTCACCGTAGGCACTGTCTACTCTGCTTACCGCTGGCCAGAATTTGTTTTCTCGAACATAATCTGCTGGGAAAGCGGCTTTTTCTCTGGAATAACTATACTGCCACTCATTAGCTACCAACACCTTGTACGAGTGCGGAGCATTTTTAAGTGGATTGTCCTTTGCGTCGAAAACTCCGTCGATTACTTCTTGTATCTCTGTTCGGATGGAGATCATCGCGTCGCAGAATCTGTCCAGCTCGCCTTGAACCTCACTTTCAGTAGGTTCAATCATCATGGTTCCCGGAACTGGGAACGAAACAGTAGGCGCATGGAATCCATAGTCAATAAGGCGCTTGGCAATGTCTTCTACCTCTATGCCAGACTTCTTGAAATCTCTACAATCGATGATTAATTCGTGAGCACTTCTTCCTTTACTGTTCGTGTAGAGAACAGGGAAGTGGTCTTTGATCCTGGCAGCAATATAGTTAGCGTTCAAAATGGCCATTTTGGTAGCATTGGTTAATCCTTCAGATCCCATCATGGCAATGTATGCGTGAGAGATTGGAAGAATACTGGCACTTCCGTAGACTGCTGCTGATATTGCAGGGTTATTACTTTCTTGAGTGACGTGTCCTGGCAAGAATGGAGTAAGATGTTCTGCTACACCAATTGGACCCATACCAGGTCCGCCACCACCATGAGGGATACAGAAAGTCTTGTGTAAATTCAGGTGACAAACGTCAGCCCCAATAATGCCAGGTGAAGTCAGCCCTACTTGGGCATTCATATTAGCACCATCCATATAAACCTGACCGCCATTCTCATGAATGATGTTACATATTTCAATGATTGCTTCCTCAAACACACCATGAGTTGAAGGGTAAGTAACCATGAGCGCTGCAAGCTCTTCGCTATGCGCTTCCGCTTTTTCTTTTAGATCGGCGATATCAATGTTACCATTCTCATCGCATTGAACAATCACTACACGCATTCCGGCCATCACGGCACTGGCTGGATTGGTACCATGTGCTGATGAAGGAATGAGTGCAACGTTCCTATTTGGATGTCCAGTCCCTTCTAAGTATGACTTGATTACCATTAAGCCGGCATACTCTCCCTGTGCTCCAGAGTTGGGTTGGAAAGAAACAGAGTGAAAACCAGTGATTTCGGTCAACCAATCATGCAGTTCGTTGATCATGTATTCATATCCTTCCGCCTGATCTTTCGGTGCAAAGGGATGAATGTTTCCAAACTCTGGCCATGTAACCGGTATCATTTCTGTGGTTGCATTCAGCTTCATGGTACATGAGCCTAAAGAAATCATGGAATGTACCAATGACAAATCTTTGTTCTCCAAGCGCTTCATATAGCGAAGGAGCTCGTGTTCAGAGTGATATTGATTGAAAACTGGATGATCTAAGAATGAAGTTGCTCTATTGAGTGATGAAGGATAATCAACGACAAATTCTTCTGCAATGGTGTTTTCTGAACTATTCACCAACTTGGCAAATAGCTTCACAATTTCGTTGGCATCATTAACATCGTGTGATTCATCAAAAGAGATACCGACACCATCCTCAAAATACCTAAAGTTTGCCTCGCTCTGCTCGCTTAGCTGCCGGATTTGAGACAGTTGTTCAGCAGAAAGAGGAATTCGAAGCGTATCGAAGAAATGGGTGTTTTGGTTTTCGAATCCGTATGTGGCAAGGCAATTTGCCGTCTCTTTAGCTAACCCATGGGTTCTCGCACCGATTCTTTTGAGACCTTGAGGACCATGGTATACGGCATACATCCCAGCCATAACAGCAAGAAGCACTTGAGCAGTACAAATGTTTGAAGTAGCTCGTTCTCGTTTGATGTGTTGCTCTCGGGTTTGCAGTGCCATGCGATACGCGTCGTTTCCATGCGCATCTTTAGAAGCACCAATGATTCTGCCAGGTATGGATCGTTTGTACGCTTCCCTAGTAGCAAAGAATGCTGCGTGAGGTCCACCATATCCCATGGGTACACCAAACCTTTGACTAGTTCCCACTACAACATCCGTACCCCAGTCTCCAGGTGCAGTTAACAGGGTGAGGGCGAGTAGGTCAGATGCGCATGCAGTGAATACGCCATTCTCTTTGGCAGCAGCAACGATTGCTGACCAATCTTTGACAGAGCCAGAGTTATTAGGGTATTGGAAGAAGATGCCAAATACGTCTGTAGCAGTGACATCTGCTTTGGCAAGATCTACGACCTCAAGATCGATTCCGAAAGGAAGGGCTCTTGTTTCTAGGAGGCTAAGTGTTTGAGGAAAAATCTCCTTGTCCACCAAAAACTTAGTAGCTGCTTTTTTGTCTTTTTTCCTCAATCCGTACAGCATAGTCATGGCTTCAGCTGCGGCTGTCGCTTCATCCAAGAGTGATGCATTGGCTATTTCCATACCTGTTAGGTCAATGACCATTGTTTGGAAGTTGATGAGTGCCTCTAACCTGCCTTGCGCGATCTCCGCTTGATAGGGAGTATATGCGGTATACCAGCCTGGGTTTTCCAGAATATTTCTTTGGATCACTGTTGGGACTACACCATTGTAATAACCCTGTCCAATGAAAGATTTGAATACTTTGTTTTTACTGGCAATATTTTTAATCCTGCCGAGGTATTCAAATTCATTGAGGGCAGGAGGAAGATCAAGTGGCTTGCTCTTCAAAATCGGCGCAGGAATTGCCTCTTGTATTAGATCATTCACACGCTCCAAACCAATGGTCTCAAGCATACTTGAAACCTCGTTTTCAGATGGGCTGTTATGCCTACTTTCAAACGCAACACGATCGTTAAGATTTAATTTCATTTGGTATTCATTTAAGGCCCGCAAATTTACTTCACGGCACTCAAGACTAAAAGTATTTGCCCACCTAACCATAAGTCTAAATGTTTGGTTTGGCCGAATCCTCTTTCTTTACTTTTAGCAGCCTATTTTAGCATTTTAGTTGACAGAGAGAGATGAGAAAGATTACCTATATGATGGGCCTTTTAGTGGCCTGTGGCCTGTTTTCACAAGACAAAGCGGCACTCAAGTTTGCAAAGACAATAACGGGCGAAGATTTGAAAGGGCATTTGTCCATTCTTGCTTCAGATGAGTATGAGGGAAGAGAAACTGGTAAAAAAGGGCAAAAAATGGCAGCAGAGTATATTGCCAATCACTTTGAGACACTTGGTTTAGAAGCACCAGTTGAAGGATCCTATTTTCAAAAGTTTAATCTCAGTGAATCAGCTATCGGGTCTGTTTACTTTCGGAAGGGAGAAGACCGGAAAATTGGATTTGAGGATTTCGTTTATTATTCCAGCGCAGAAACAAGAGGAGAAGAATATGTGACCATCGTAAAGGCTAAAGAAGATAAGGAGAGCTATGATGGAAATTACGTGCTTTTCGAATCAGAACAACTAAGTGGTCTTCAGGAAAAATCGCAATTAGCAAGCGAAGCTGGAGCAGCAGGCGTCATTGTGATTCTGAAAGATGATGCTGAGTTTGAATCCTTTATTACCAGGTACGGGCCCTATTTAAAAAGACCATCCTTAAAGTCAAAGGCGAGGGACAATGAGGCGACAAAACTTGTGATTGCAGATATGAAACTGGCCGAGTGGATATATGGAAAGCCTTTAGATGAGGTAAGCGCTGGAGAAACTTCGCAAATCATTTTCAACGCCGACTACTTAGATAAGCCAATAGCCACTGAAAATGTGCTTGGTTACTTAGAGGGTACAGAATTACCTGATGAAGTTCTGGTTGTTACTTCTCATTATGATCATGTTGGGATCATTGATGGTGAAATCCACAATGGAGCCGATGACGATGGTTCAGGAACTGTCTCCGTATTAGAGATTGCAGAAGCGTTCGTAGAAGCTGCAAAAAAGAAGAAAGGACCAAAAAGGAGTATTCTTTTCATGACGGTAACTGGAGAAGAAAAAGGACTGCTGGGCTCTAAGTACTATACAGATGATAATCCAATATTTCCTCTTGAGAATACAGTGGCGAACCTAAATATTGATATGATCGGAAGGGTGGATGATGCTCATGCCAAGAACCCGAAGTACATCTACCTCATTGGCTCTGACAAGCTATCGACAGAACTGCATGAATTATCCGAGAAGGTAAACAAGACCTATACGAATCTAGAGTTGGATTATACCTACAATGATGAGAACGATCCCAACAGGTTCTATTATCGATCTGATCACTACAACTTCGCCAAGAATAATGTGCCAATTATCTTCTATTTCAACGGAACCCATGAGGATTATCATAAGCCAACAGACACAGTGGAAAAGATTGCCTTTGAAATTATGGAGAAAAGAGCGCAACTTGTATTTTACACGGCTTGGGAGATTGCAAATAGAAAAGAAAGGCTGAAAGTTGATAAGTGAGCGGAAGACTTTGGGGAAGTGATCTTTGTGGGGCCTAAGCCCCACAAGATCTTTTCAACCAGCTATGGAAAGAAAGAATGAATTCTATCTTTCTATCACAATGATAAGTATTAAAGCTGGTTTCCTGATATGTTTAGGTGAAAAACTGATCTGGAAATCGGTTTTGGTTAATGGATTGTTTCGAAAGGCCCCATTTAGGAGTGTTTTTAGCTATTTTTTCGATTAAAAGAGCTTAGGAAAAAAATGTTTTAGAACTGGAATTAGAATGATAAAGGACAGTGGGTTTCCTGAAAAACCACATCAAAAATTAAAATATTCATATGCATATCATCAAGAACATAAACATTGTTAACGAGGGTCGAATCACTGTAGGTGACGTTCTCTTGAAAAATGACCTTATTGAGAAAATTGGAGATCAGCTTGACCCACAGGGAAACGTTGAGGAGATAGATGGCACTGGACTACACTTATTTCCTGGAGTTATTGATGACCAGGTACACTTTAGAGAGCCAGGCTTGACACACAAAGGGAATATTTTTACTGAATCAAGAGCTGCGGTTGCTGGCGGGGTTACTTCTTTTATGGAAATGCCAAATGTGAATCCACAAACAATTACTCAGGAATTGCTTGCCGCTAAATATGAGATTGGAGCTCAGAACTCCCTCGCTAACTATTCATTCTACATGGGAAGCACCAACGATAATCTGGAGGAAGTACTTAAAACAGATCCTAAGTCAGTATGTGGAATAAAGATATTTATGGGCTCTTCTACCGGCAATATGCTGGTGGATGACCCAGAGACGCTGGAGAATATCTTTTGCAATGCGCCAATCTTGATTGCTACGCATTGTGAGGATGAAGCTACGATTCGTGCAAATACGGAAGCGTATGTTAGTAAGTACGGCGATGAAATTCCGTTTAAGTATCATCCTGTCATCAGGAATGAGGAGGCATGTTATTTGTCTTCTTCCAAGGCGATTGAACTTGCTCAGAAATGTAACACCCGACTGCATATCCTGCATATCTCCACCGGCAAAGAGACGCACTTATTCTCAAATGATGAACCTTTAGGCAAGAAGCGAATTACTTCCGAGGCATGTATTCACCACCTTTGGTTTTCTGATGAAGATTATGATGAGAAGGGGGCCTTCATTAAATGGAATCCTGCCGTAAAATCAGCCAGTGACCGGGATCAGATTTGGGAGGCTTTGCTTGACGATCGAATAGATGTGATAGCGACAGATCATGCGCCTCATACCTTGGAGGAAAAGATGAACCCTTATACGAAGGCACCATCTGGCGGACCGCTCATCCAGCATACCCTGGTTGCCATGCTTGATTTCTATCATGAGGGTAAGATTTCTTTGGAGCGGATTGCAGAGAAGATGAGTCATGCGGTTGCTGAGTGTTTTGATGTGAAAGATCGTGGCTACATCAGAGAAGGGTATAAGGCAGACTTGGCTATTGTGAATCTGAATAAACCTTGGCAAGTAATAAGAGATAATGTTCGAGCAAAATGTGGTTGGTCACCGTTCGAGGGGCATCAATTCAAATCGGCGGTCGAAAAAACGTTTGTTTCTGGTCATCTAGCATATGCCGATGGTCAATTGAACGAGAGCGCTCTAGGTCAGAGACTTTACTTTGACAGGTAATAATTCGTTTGGAGATTTCGAAAGGGGGGTTAACTTTGCAGTCCTTTTCAGAATCTCTGAAAAACTTTATGGTGGTTGTAGCTCAGTTGGTTAGAGCGCCGGTTTGTGGTTCCGGAGGTCGTCGGTTCGAGACCGATCTTCCACCCTACAACAAAGCAGTCACAAAATGTGACTGCTTTTTTTGTTTTCATATAGCCAGATTCCGGAGGCCGCAGGTAAACGTCTGGTCCCATCCCAACAGGTCTTTCACTCAGAAAGTTAAAATAGACTGTCTCAACAGTTCATTCTGAACGAACTAAAGAATCTTTTTCATTTTAAAGTGTATAATAATCAACTGGTTGATATTCTTCGTCCCTCCGAATGACGTATAAATAATGCTTTGTAGTTACCTTCAGTTTATTCACTGATCCTCTTTGACCATATCCAGGATCAAGGCGTATTTGAAGGCGGTTTCAGCAAGTCGTGCATATCTCCCAGATGCACCACCATGTCCGGCTGAGAAGTCTGTTCTCAAGAGGATTTCGTTATCATCTGTTTTGGTTGCCCTTAGCTTTGCCACCATTTTGGCTGGCTCCCAGTATCCAACACGTGAGTCGTTGATCCCTGTCAAGAACAACATATTTGGGTACTCCTTCGCTTCTACATTTTCATAAGGAGCATACGATTTGATGTACTTAAAGTATTTTTTCTCATTCGGGTTACCCCACTCGTCATA
>JABSPG010000221.1 GCA_013214445.1 Ekhidna sp.
AAAGTCCAACGGATTATTATCGGCATAAATATTCTCGATGATGGTTTTCGGTTTAAGTTCTGGAGATTGTACCTCCTGAGGATCGAGCTTAACGATTCCTCCCAAAGTTGGTATCCAGAATTGTCCTTCAGAATCAGAAAAAGAGTGTACTGCTCCAAGGCAATGACTGTTTTTCATGCTGTAGCTTTTATCGAATTGCTTAGCCTTTATTTTTAGGTCGGGATCTCTCAACGCCGATGATAGATCATCTTTATCAATAAAAATGATTGAATTTTCGGATGGAATCCAGAAGTTTCCTTCCTTATCTGGAAGAACGTCATAGATACTATTTGAGGGCAACCCATTCTCAGTAGTAAAATTCACAATCCGATCGTCAGAGTATCCTGTCAATCCATCGTTTGAAGCAATCCAGATGAATTCATTATCAGGGTAAGTTGAAAACATGAAGTTTGAGGGCAGTCCATCGTCAACAGTTATTGATTTTATGATCTTACCATCTTTTACAAAGTTTAGACCACTCATAGTACTAACAAGTAGGTTTCCTTTAAGGTCTTCCTCTATTGACATAATGTAGTTTGAACTCAAACCATCATGAATGGTAATTTGCTTCCAATCATCCTTGGAGGTAAAGGCAAAAAGTCCCGCATTTTTTGTTCCAATCCACATCGTGCCTTGCTGGTCTTCATAAGCGACTCGTATGAAGTTGTCTGGAAATCCATTTGCCACTGAATGATGTTTGCTTTTTTCTCCGTCTAGAATTATCAATCCGCCATAGGTACTGATCCAAACCCTCCCCTTGGAGTCGGTAACTAAATTTTTTAGTCGCTCAGAAGGGATCTTGATAGGAGGGGTGTATGGAGTGATGGAGTCATTCCGCAGAAGATTTAAAACTCCATTTTCATTTCCCAAGAGAAAGGTTCCTGGCTCTATCTCGGTGGTACTAGTGATAATATCTGTAGCAAGACCGTCATTTTCCGTAAAGCTGGTAATGGATCCATCCGAGAGAAAGAATATCCCACTCCGGTAAGTACCTACCCATAGATTTCCTTCTTGATCAAAAATATGATCTCTCACAATATTGTTGGGCATTCCATTTTGCTCGGTTAGGGAGTCTAGAGTGTTCGATTTTTCATTGAATTTGAATAGTCCCTTTAGTGTGCCCATCCAGAAATTTCTGTTACTATCTATGATTATTTCGTTGATAGTAGTATTTGATAAAACGGAGCTTTTCGATAGATCTTTACCATCCCAAATGTAGAGTCCCCGACCTGTACCCAGATAAACAAGATCTTGGTAGGCATATAGGGCATTTACTCCATTTACCTCAATATCGAGTTGATGCTTATCTACTTTTCCGTCAGAGTATATTATGAGCTGTGAATCATCTGTCCCGAAGTAGATTGAACCTTTCAAATCCTCTCTAATGGTAAGAATTGTGCTATTAGCTACTTCAAATTCCTCGGTAAAATCTTCAAGTTTATTTCCATTGAAGCGAAATAGTGAATTCGATTTTGTGCTAAACCAAATCTCCTTTGACTTGGTGATTAGCATCTCTTCAATACTATAATTCTTGGTCTCTTCTAAAGGTTTAGGCACAATGAATTCCCCAGAGACGTATTTGGCTATTCCATGCAGTCCACCAATCCAAAGCGTATTCTCATGATCCGTTTGAAGTGTTGCAACATTTGATGATGGAATGGCGCTGTTTTTGCCATTATACACAGTAAACTCCTTCCCATCGAATCGGTGAAGTCCGCTGTATGTTGCTATCCAGATATATCCATCAGGAGTTTGTATTAGTTCATTTATTGCTTCTGTGGCAAGACCATCCTCAGTGTTCCATCCCCTCAGAACGTATTGACTTAATTTCTTATTCTGATCCAAGCGCATTTGTGCAACGGCAGGAACAAGTGAAATCAAGATATAGCACACTATCAAAGCATACCGGATACTGGTCAATAAGTAATTGGTTGAAACGTTCATTTTGGCAATCGAGAATCAAGATAAGGAAACCGTGAGAAATTACTAGCTGTATTCTTAGTCAAATTTCTACCCTGATTCTTAAATCAGTAGGACTAAAGAATATAGCAGTTAACCATAGCGAAGTGGCTTCCGCTTCCTAAGAGTACAAAGAAATGAAAAATAGCGTGGTTAAATGGAATTGATTTTTTTGAATAAATGATTGCTCCAACAGTATATAGTAGTCCCCCTAAAGCTAGCAGCAGTAATCCCGATGTATTCATTTTTTCAATGAGCGATTGGATAGCAAAGATTCCTAACCACCCCATGCCTACATAAGCTATTGTTGAAAGTATTTTATATTTTCCAGTGAAGAATACTTTTAGGACAATTCCTAAAAGTGCTATGATCCAAATAATAATTAAGAGAGGTATACCTGTAGAAGGGTTCAATGTTATCAGACAAACAGGCGTATAAGTTCCTGCGATCAATACGAAGATAGCGGCATGATCAAATACTCTAAGCCTTGCTCTAGCCTTTTTGTTTTTGGAAGAATGGTATAATGTAGAAGCTGCATAGAGTAACAGAAGTGAAGTGCCAAAAATACTAGCTGCTATTCCCTCTTTGAGACCATTCGTCTTTGATAACATAATAATTAACCCTGCCATGCTAAGGATGAATCCTGAACCATGACTAAGGATATTTAACTTTTCCTCTCCTTTGCTATAAGCTATCTCAGACATTTTTAGTGCAATTTACCGATCAGATAAGTTGAACTAAAATCTACTCAAAATAGATCATTCAGCTATCAAATAGCATTCATCAATATTAGAATAGCAATCAATATGAAGATCTTAATGGAAAGCAAGATATAGGTCTTATGTAGTGATATGCTTTTTATGAAATTGCTCACAATAGGTTCACTTTAGAAAAGTAAACTAAATAGAATAATCAGCCGAAATCAATCCCTCTTTCTAGGTATTTTGTGTCATTTAGTTCTTCAAAAGCAGGGAGCTATCTCCATAACTTAAGAATCTGTAATTGTTAGCGAGTGCTTCTGAGTAGATTTTTTTCCAGTCATTACCTACAAACGCGGCTATTAACAGGATAAGTGTAGAGCCAGGTAAGTGGTAGTTCGTAACTAGGCCATCACAAATCTTAAAATCGTACCCAGGGTACAAAAAGATCTCTGTCTGGCCCCTCAGCTCTTCAATACCCTCTTTCTCCATTTCCTCCAACACGGCAAGCAGTGCATCTTTTCTCGTCAAAGCTTTTAAACGATAAGGATCTTCTTTTTGGATAAAGAAGTCATTTTCACCATTTAATAGCTTTACGCCATACCAGTAAAGACTCTCCAGCGTTCGCATTGAGGTTGTTCCTACCGCTATTACCTTTTCAGAATCCAGCAAATTCTTGATGTTCTCTCTGTTGATCCATATCTGCTCATTGTGCATTGGGTGATCAGTGATCTTATCTGATTTTATGGGCTGAAAAGTTCCTGCAGATACATGTAGGGTAACAAAATCTTTTTTTATTTTTTTTAGAGAAATGTCTTCCAACACCTCATTCGTAAAGTGAAGTCCTGCTGTGGGGGCTGCAACTGCGCCTTTCATCTTTGAATAAACCGTCTGATACCTTTCTTCATCAGACTTCTCAACTTCTCGATCAATGTAAGGAGGTAGGGGGATTTTGCCAATCTCAGATAAAAGGTCGGAAAATGTAAGGTCTTGAGACCATTCAAAAGTCACTAAGTCTCCCTCGCGTTTGGCTATCAACTCTAATGCATCGAGTTTTAGAGCAGTTTCCTCTTTCCACCTTTTACTATTGCCAATCATGCATTTCCATGTGCAGCTGCGCTTGGTATTCATGACTTCTTCGTGAACCTTAGAAGGAAGCATAGGCTCTAGCAAAAAGATTTCGATTCGTGCACCAGTATCTTTATACATGATTACTCGTGCTGGAATAACCTTAGTATTATTGAATACCAGCAATGACTTGGAGGGCAGTAGGTTGGAAATGTTGCTAAATTCGTGATGCGAGATATCCCCTTGATTGTAAAAGAGAAGTTTCGCGTCTGTTCGTTCTTTCGGTGGGTGTTTGGCAATTCTGTCCTCTGGCAGATCGTAAATAAAATCTTCTAATTTTAGCTCCATGTTGAAGCTCGAAGTTAAACCGTATACGCTTGATTTTAAATTTTCTGCACGTACAAGTAGGGGAGAGCTTCGTTTGCGCCATGTTTGGTTTATTACGCTAAATGACTCCAATGGAGCTTCGGGAATTGGTGAGGTAGCTCCCATTGCTCGTTTGAGTCCTGAGAATGTTGACGAGGTGCCTGATGAACTTATGCGGTTGCAGGAAAACTTGAAAAGAGTTTCAATTCCAGATCAAGAAGAAGATATTCTAGAATTGGTCTCAAGACTTGTTTCTAGTGAGTTCCCGAGTATTCGATTTGGACTTGAGATGGCCTTTCTAGACTTAGTTAATGGAGGAACAAAGCACCTTTTTGCTAAAGACTTAACTAATGTAAAGATTCCAATTAATGGATTGATATGGATGGGTGATCGTGCGTTTATGGAAGAACAAATCAAGCAAAAGCTCGATGAAGGATTTAGCTGCATCAAACTAAAGGTGGGAGCACTTGATTTTGATACAGAATTGAAAATCCTTCAGAACCTTCGAGATTTTTCGGATGAATTAGTAATTCGATTGGATGCAAATGGAGCTTTTAGTACGCAAGAAGTTCTGTTTAAGCTAAAGGATTTAGCGAGGTTCAGGGTTCACTCGATAGAGCAGCCCATAATGCCCAGACAGCCAGAAGCCATGGAGCTTATTTGTAATCGAAGTGAAATTCCAATAGCACTTGATGAAGAGTTAATAGGAATAGAAAATTCTAGAGATCGAGTGGATCTTCTTCAAGATTTGAAGCCACACTATTTGGTCTTGAAACCAACATTGCATGGGGGATTTAATTCTGTTAAAGAGTGGATTGACTTAGCTGAGATGCATGGAATCTCTTGGTGGATTACTTCGTATTTAGAGTCGAATATTGGGCTTAATGCCATTGCACAATTTGCCAGCAAATACCCAGATAATAAAACATTTCATGGGTTAGGTACCGGCAACCTCTACTCGAACAATATTACAGCTCCTATCATTATTGAAGATGGTTTCTTTAGGTATGCCAAATCGAAAGTCTGGGGAATCTGAGTACGACTAGCGTTCTATTGGTGAAGTAGTACGACTCTAGGTTTTATTGCAAAAGCTCAAACTCTCCAAGCCCTTCTTTTAGATCATAGAGCGAGCTTGTCTTCTCATCTAGTTGATCAACTTCTGCCTTGTTCTCAGCGACAAAATCTTGGTAGTCTTCTTTGGACATCCATTTATCCACCAAGATGTAAGTCTGTCCGTCTGATTCTTTCATCAAGTCTTGACCCAAGTAGTCTTCACAGGATTCGAAAAACTTAAACCAGCTGCCAGTTCGTCCATATTCCTGTTCAAATTTTGCCTGATCCGAAGACACCTTAAATTTCCAGGCTTGGCAGTACATTGACATAGTTCTAAGCGATTGATGATGGCTAAAGATAGAGAAATATGTAGATATGAGGTAGAATGCTATAAAAAATGACTTACTTCATAATATATTGAAATTGTAAATTGTACTGCAGTCAGTAAAACAAGCCTATGAAACCACTTGAAGAGTCGGAAATAACAAGCGAAGAAACAATCAAAAGACTTGAGGAACTTGTTGAAGTAAAAAATGCTGAGATTGAACGAGCTAGTTTATTGCGAGATACACTAATAAAGATTGTAAGTCACGACATCAGGGGGCCACTTGGAAACTTGAAAAGTGTGATTACTTTGACCCGAGAAGGTCAAGTAGGCATAGATCAAATCAAGATCTTTATGGAAACGATCGATAAAGGTGTAGATCATGCTGTTCGGATGTTGGAAGAGTTAATGGAGTGGGGGCACGCAGCATCTCAGAATAAAAAAGTAGATCAGGAAGAAATTCTTTTGAAAGATATCATTGAGCCTGCTATCGAATATGCAAGGTCAAATATTGATGAAAAAAATCTGGAATTTAACCTTGAAGGAGACTTAGATATTTCCTGTCTTTTTGATAGGAATGCAATTAAAGTAGTGATCCGAAATCTACTTTCTAATTCAGTGAAATTCACAGAGAGGAAGGGAAGGATTGCAATGAAAATACAAAATCGACCTGATGATATTCTTATTCAATTTATTGATACTGGGATTGGAATCTCTCAAGAAATGAAGGATAACCTGTTTGAATTGAAGAGGGACAATAAGCGACCAGGGACAGAGAATGAAAAAAGTTCTGGGGTAGGCTTGTTTATCTGTAAGGATCTCATTGAGCAAAATGGAGGAACTATTTCTGTTGAAGACAACCCTGAAGGAAAGGGTACAGTGTTCAATTTAACTTTAAAATATGCGAATTAATCTCGTTGATAAGTATTTTGCTTAGGTAAAATTAGATTCTTTGAACTCGACAAATC
>JABSPG010000222.1 GCA_013214445.1 Ekhidna sp.
GGTTCCACTTACGTCGGAATATCAAATTGATTTCAGTAAGCTTGAGCCAAATTTGAGCGATGAGAACCTGAAGATCATTTTCATTTGTTCGCCCAATAACCCCACCGGAAATGCAATGGATAGTGAAGTGATCCAAAAAGTGGTGGATTCTTTCAGAGGCTTAGTGGTGGTTGATGAGGCTTATGTGGATTTTTACGGAGAGACTTTTGTAGCCAATCAAGCTCAGAATCTTTTTGTTTTACAGACTTTTTCGAAAGCGCTCGGACTTGCTGGGGCAAGATTGGGAATTGGTTTCGGTTCCCAGGGTGTCATCGATACTTTGAATAAAATAAAGCCTCCATACAATGTGAATTCATTGACTCAGGATAAAGCGATTGATGTTCTGAATCGGCCTGACCTAATAAAAAAGCAAGTTGAAATCATCCTTGAAGAGCGAGAGAAGATGAATGCTTTGCTCGATGGTATAGAGTCTGTGAAACACATTTACCCTACGGATGCTAATTTTCTTTTGGTCGAATTTGATAACCCGAAAGAAGTTTACGCAAACTTGCTGGCTAAGGGGATCGTAGTGAGGGATAGGTCTTCTCAAGTTCCAAACACCTTGCGGATTACGATTGGTACGGTAGAGGAAAATCAACGATTGATCGCAGCGCTAAAAGAGGAATCTTATCAGCCGGAGGGTAGAATTGGTCGTTGCGTTAGAGCTACTTCGGAAACTAAGATAAATATTGAAGTCAATTTAGATGACTATACACAGACTTCTATTGCAACAGGTGTGGCGTTTTTTGATCACATGCTTGATCAGATTGCCAGGCACGGTGGGATTGGGTTACAGGTAGCAGTGGAAGGCGATGTGGAAATTGACACGCATCACACTATTGAAGATACAGCACTGGCATTAGGGACAGCATTTAATGAAGCGCTGAAGGACCGAAAAGGGATAGAGCGCTATGGGTTTTTGCTTCCTATGGATGACTGCTTGGCTCAGGTCGCTATTGATTTCGGAGGTCGTCCATGGCTGGAGTGGGAAGCATCTTTTAAAGCCACGCATCTGGGCGAAATGCCAACAGAAATGGCATTCCACTTTTTCAAGTCTTTTTCTGATACTGCCAGATGTAACCTGAATATCAAAGCGGAAGGGGATAATGATCACCACAAGCTTGAATCGATTTTTAAGGCCTTTGCAAGGGCTATAAAGATGGCTGTTAGAAAAGATTATAGTGGCATTATGCCAAGTACCAAAGGGATGCTGTAAGAGATTAGAATTCAGAAGAAAGTATGGAAAAAACGAAAACCTTTACTGAATTGATCATGTGGCAAAAAGCTCACGATTTTGTATTAGATATTTACAAGGTGTCTCAGCCATTTCCGAAAGAGGAGACCTATGGATTGACTTCCCAAATCAGAAGAGCTTCAGTTTCAATACCAGCAAATATTGCAGAAGGTTATAAAAGAAGAAGCCAGGCTGATAAAGCACGATTTTTTAATATATCGGAAGGTTCATTGGATGAAGTTAAATACTATTTGATCCTGGCCAAGGATTTAGGCTTTGTATCCGATACTGAGAGTCTACTTTCTCAGACTGATGAGATAGCCAAACTTCTTTATTCCTATAAGAAAGCTATTCTAAATACTAAATTCTGACTCGTGATAGCTATTGTAAAGTATAATGCTGGCAATATCAGATCTGTGAAAAATGCTTTGGACAGAATGGATGTTGCATCTGTCATCACCGATGATCCGACTGAACTAAAGTCAGCTGAAAAAGTCATCTTTCCAGGAGTTGGAGAGGCAGGCACGGCAATGAGCTATTTGAGAGAGCGAGGATTGGATGAAATAATCATCGGACTAGACCAGCCATTCTTGGGAATTTGTCTGGGGATGCAGCTGATGTGTTCACACTCAGAGGAAAAAGACACAAAATGCTTAGGAATTTTTAAGGAGAAGGTCAAGAAGTTTCCGGCAAAAGGAATTGTACCTCATATGGGATGGAATAATTTCAATGAAGTAAAAGGTCCTCTTTTTGACGGTATTGAAGTTTCGGATAATATGTATTTCGTTCATAGCTACTATGCCGAACTTGGTGAAGATACTGTAGGAGAAACCGATTATTTGGTGCCCTTCACCTCAGCTCTCCAAAAGAATAATTTTTACGGAGTGCAATTTCACCCGGAGAAATCGGCAGATGTTGGGCAGAGACTTTTACGAAATTTCTTACAGCTTTAGAGAGAATAGAGAAAATGCGAATAATACCGGCCATTGATATCATTGAAGGAAAATGCGTAAGGCTCTCAAAAGGAGATTACGATACAAAAAAGATTTACAACGAAGATCCACTTGAGGTTGCTCAGCAGTTTGAAGATGCTGGTCTCCAGTTTCTTCACCTAGTGGACCTGGATGGAGCAAAAGCAAAGCATATTGTCAATTGGAAGGTACTTGAGAATCTTGCTACAAGAACCAATTTAAGAATTGATTTCGGAGGAGGAATCAAGTCGGACGAGGACCTTAAGATAGCTTTTGAAAGTGGCGCTCGACAGATTACTGGTGGTAGCATTGCTGTGAAAGAGCCCCTGAAATTCACATCCTGGATCACTGCTTACGGGTCGGACAAGATCATTCTGGGCGCAGATGCCATGGACGGAAAGATTGCTGTCTCAGGTTGGCAGGAAGAATCTGATCAGGAAATCGGAACCTTTATTGAAGATTATGTTGAAAAAGGCATCCAGTATGTGATTTCCACGGACATTTCTAAAGATGGAATGTTAGAAGGACCTTCATTTGAATTGTATGAATCGATTCAATCCAAACTGACGGAACTAAAGCTTATTGCAAGTGGAGGAGTGTCTTCTATGGATGATTTGCACAAATTGAAGGAGCAGGGCTTGGAAGGTGCAATTGTTGGAAAGGCAATATATGAAAATAGGGTAACGCTAAAGGATCTCTCAGAAATCAATGCTTAAAAAACGAATTATTCCCTGTCTTGACATCAAAGATGGCGAGACCGTAAAAGGAGTCAACTTTGTTGATATTAGAAGTGCTGGAGATCCAATAGAATTGGCTAAGCGTTATGTACTTGAGGGTGCAGATGAATTGGTGTTCCTTGATATTACGGCTACTGTAGAGGGGAGAAAGACCTTTGTTCAGTTGGTCGAACAGATTGCTCATGAAATCAATATTCCTTTTACAGTCGGTGGAGGGATTTCATCGGTCAGTGATGCTGCGGCTTTGGTGAAGGCTGGCGCAGACAAAGTGAGTATCAACTCAGCAGCTGTAAGAAGACCAGAATTGGTGAAAGAAATTGCAGATGAGTTTGGTAGTCAGTTTGTAGTAGTTGCGATTGATGCGGGTTTGGTAGATGACGAATGGAAAGTATTCGTAAAAGGAGGGAGAGAAGCGACAAGTATCAATGTCTTTGTGTGGGGCAAAAAGGTGGAAGAACTTGGGGCAGGAGAAATATTGCTTACTTCCATGCAAAATGATGGGACAAAAGCCGGGTTTGCACTGGAACTAACAGGAAAGCTTGCCGACGACCTCAACATACCAATTATTGCTTCAGGAGGAGCAGGAAATAGAGCCCATTTTGCGGAGGTGTTTGAAAAGACCAATGCAACGGCTGCCCTCGCAGCAAGTGTTTTTCATTTTGGAGAAATTCCAATTCCGTCCCTCAAGGAGTTTTTGAATGATCAGAGTATTGAAGTTAGGAGGTAGGGATGGAAAAGCATCTCACATCCTACCAAGAACGTTGGAAAATCGATTTTGAAAGAATCTCCAACATTCTTACATCTATACTTGATCCTGTGCCTTGTTCGATAGAACATGTTGGTAGTACCGCTATTGAAGGAATGGCGGCTAAACCAATTATTGATATAGACATTGTGCATTACAGACCGGAAGAATTTGAATCAATAAAGCATAGCCTGGAGGAGATAGGGTATTATCACAATGGTGATCAAGGGATAGCGGGTAGAGAGGTTTTCAAGCGAAACAAAGACGTAGAAGATCAAGTGTTAGATACCATTTCGCATCATTTGTATGTTTGCAGAGATTCAAGTGATGAACTTCAAAATCACCTGAGATTCAGGGACTACTTGCGTACAACACCCCAAGCCAGACAGACGTATTCGAACCTAAAAAATGCACTTGCCAATAAGGCTAATCAAAACAAGAAGATATATGCAGCACTAAAGGAAATAGAAGCCAGATCTTTTATCAGTGATTGCATTCAAAAACAAATTCATAATGGACAATAAAGAATTAATTCCGGCAATTATTCAGCATGCTCAAACCAACCAGGTACTGATGCTGGGGTATATGAACGATGAATCCTTAGCCAAAACGAAAGAAGAAGGCAAGGTTACTTTTTATAGTCGATCGAAGCAAAGACTATGGACCAAAGGGGAGACCTCAGGCAATTTTCTCAATGTGGTAAGTATCGCATTAGATTGTGATAAGGATACCTATTTGATCAAGGTGCTACCTGTTGGAGCGACTTGTCATACAGGTTCCTACACGTGTTTTGGGGAAAAAGAACCCGCTGGCTTTTTACATGAACTTCAGGGGATCATCCATGCGCGAAAAGAGAATCCAGATGAAAAATCCTATACTGCTTCACTTTTTAAGAAAGGGACCAAGAAAATTGCCCAAAAGGTAGGAGAGGAGGCAACAGAAGTGATTTTAGAAGCAATGGATGATCAGAAAGACCTCCTTGTAGAGGAATCTTCTGATTTGTTGTATCACCTGTTAGTGTTACTCGCTGATCAAGGATTGAAATTGGAGGATATTGAATCTAAACTTATGGAGCGACACCTATCAAGTTAAACTGAAATAGGCCAGCGCTAAACCAACAATCACCAGTATCGAAACAAGGATGATGATTCCGATCTTTTTTTCCTTCGCTTCTTGAATTCTTTTAAGTTCTGAGACTTCATCGATCATTACTCCTTTTTTGATCAATTTGGAGTCATAGATCATGTTGTAAAGTCGTTTAGACCTATGTATTTCAATCAGGTCAGCTTCTTGAAATTTGTTGTAAAGATTCAGCTCTACTTTCATGCTTTTATCCCCAAAATAGAAGTAGTATGAAGTGCTACTTCTTCCTTTTTTACTCTTGCTGCTTCTTCTAACTTTTCTCGTGATTAGCCCTTGGAAGACTTGCTTTGTTTGATCCCTTAAATCCAGAGCAAATCCCCGGATAATTATGAGAAAGATGATTCCAAAGAAGGAGGCAAAACCATAAAACACCCAGATAAATCCTCCATCCTCTGATCGAATTTGATTAAAGAAAAAGTAGAGAAAAGCCCCAAACAGGAGTAGGAAGATGGGGATGTAAATTAAACCACGTTTCAACTTTTTAAGCTCGTGTGGTTCTAGCGGTTGATCCGATGTTTTATAATAGTTTTCCATTTTTCAAATCGATTATGTCTTATTCTATTGGGAGAAGTCTTTGGTAGTCAAACACACATCAAGGTGATAGGATTTGAAAAAGGCCGCTATCAGATCGGTAGCGACCTTTTCGAAGCAACTGGTCGGTAGTAGTTTATCGGTTGTGAATTCTTCTAAACGTTAGAATCGATGGTTTTGGCTAATTTGTTCTTGTAGTTGTTCCAGAGCTCCCAATAGATCTTTGAGAAAACAGAACCTTTGACGGAACCATCATATTTAATAGTGATTTTGACGCCATAGAATGTGTCCTTATCAAGAACAGCCTCTGTAGAGCTCGCCCCTTTAACGGGATTCTTATCTACAAATGCCTTCATCGCACTTAGGAGTTTTTCGTTATTCTCTTTTGCAAATCCCTCGTCCACGGTCCTGGTTACAAAGTAGACCAATTCTTTGTCGTAGTTGTACACATAAAAATCGATATTCTTATTGTTGTCGCTGTAGATCCAATTGCCATTAGGAGCGTTCTTATTTTCTTTCGCGAACTTTGCAAGCGCATTATCCTCCACTACAAACGGTAGCCATCCTTTCGGCATTTCTGTCACACCATTTTTGTTGAATTCACCCAAGGTCTTTTCACGAATCTTTTTTTCATCAAAAGCGATGGCATGAAGTCGCCCACGAGCCATTTGAATCAGTAGGCTTAAATCCTTGGTGATTTTGTCAATTCCATCACTGTAATTACCAGACCCGCTTACTGTCAGGAAATTCTCTCCAAAACCATAGGATATATCTGAGACTTTTGCCTCTTTGAATGTCCAATTTTCCCCCTTCTTAATCCATTTGCCATTAGCCACATCCTCTACGAGTATAGGGACCACAGGCTGTGAAGTTGCGTAGAATTCATAATGGTCTCCCATGTTTTTTACAATGGCTTTACCCTTCTGAAGGCCTACATAATATGCACTTGTTGTGTTGGGAATCCAGTGCTGTACACCCAGTTCCCAGGTTGATTCCGCGATTTCTCTTTTTGAAAAGACAGGATCGTATCGCTCGAAGTAGTTTAGTTCTGAATGAGTAAGCTTTACTCCGGAAATAGCTGCTGATAGTATTTTTCGGAATTCTGCATCTGAAACTTGGGCGTGAGCATTTATTGTGAAAAGTAGGCAGATGAGCAAATAAAGGGATCGGTGTGGTCTCATGATGTTAGCCATTTAGTTCAGTCATGTATTTGATTATCAAGTCAACGTACGAATTGATGAGAGAAATGCTATACTCTTTATATTTCTGCTCATTCGCACTGACTTCAAAAAATCCATCAATGGTCTCACCGGTTGTGGAAAAGACATCTTGTATGGGATAGCGATATTTATTCATTGTCTGAATA
>JABSPG010000223.1 GCA_013214445.1 Ekhidna sp.
GTTTTGAAGAAGCTATCTGATGAGAGGGAAGGAGTGGTGTTTCTTTTGTGGGGAGCCTATGCTCAAAAGAAAGGCGCTCATATTGACAATCAGAAACATTTGGTGTTGAAGTCTCCCCACCCTAGTCCATTTTCTGTTCATTCAGGTTTTTTTGGTTGTAAACACTTTTCACAAACCAACCAATACCTGCAAACAAAGGGTCTTACACCCATTAATTGGTAATTTTGATATGCCTTTAACAATGTGATAAAATAGTTAGGTTAGAATAATGATGAAGTTGATAAAGAATAAGGTCTTTGTAGTGTTTCTTTTTAGCGGCCTATTGCTAGCATGCAACAAAGACGATGGAGGAATAAATATTCCTTTAGACAATGAGGTGAATGAGTTTGTATGGGAGGCTATGCGAGGTTATTATTACTGGGAGGCTGAGGTTGAAGATTTATCTGTCGAGAAATATCCTACTTACAACCAGTTATATGAGTTCCTAAATGAATTCGAGAGTAGTGAAGCCTTTTTCGAACACTTATTGGTAGATCAAGATAGATTTTCTTGGATCGTGGATGATTATGATGAATTAGAGGCTTCTTTTCAAGGTACAGGCAAGTCCTATGGATATGAACTCGGTTTAGCAAGGCTTTCTGGTGATGAAAATCGGCTTTTAGGATATGTAAAGTACGTAGTGCCTGATGGGCCTGCAGAAAGAGCTGGGCTTAAGAGAGGTGATTTTTTTCTTACAGTTGACAACACTTCTTTGACTCTTGATAACTATGTCTCTCTCTTACTTGCTAGTAGTTCGTATACATTGAAGCTATCACAGATAGAAGATGGATCTATTGTAGAGACCGATCAAGAGGTTTCATTAGTAGCAGAAGTGATTGCAGAAAACCCCATTCTGATTTCTAAGGTTCTCGAAGTTCAAGGCCAAAAAGTAGGATACCTCATGTATAACCAATTCATCAGCAATAATGTCTACCATCAAGAAATGAATGATGTTTTTGGTAGATTTAATTCAGAGGGTATAACAGATTTAGTTCTTGATTTAAGGTATAATGGAGGTGGTTCGTTGTTGACTTCTAGGTTGCTATCCTCGATGATTTATGGGGCTGCAACTTCAAATGATATACTGGGTTCTCTGGTTTACAATGAAAATCTGTCTGAGAGTAATGTGGATTTTACCTTCTTGGATGTAGTACCTATTCTTGACGGGCAAGGTGGCGTTTCTTCTACTATTCCTATGAATAGGCTAAGTATCAATCGGATTTTTATTTTGACGACCGGAAGTAGTGCTTCTGCATCAGAATTTGTGATAGCAGGACTTTTGCCTTTTATGGACGTTACACTTATTGGAACAAAAACAGTTGGAAAAAATGTGGCTTCCATTACTTTTTACGATTCTCCTGAGAGCTTTTATCAAGAAAAAGGGCCAGACTTGAATCCCAATCATAAGTATGCCATTCAGCCGATCGTGAGTCAACTGTCAAATTCAGTAGGTTTCACTGACTACATTAATGGATTAGAGCCCAATATTCAAGTGGATGAAATTGATCTTTTAGGAAATTTTGCACCTCTAGGAGATCCTTCTGAGTTACTCCTGTCAGAGGCACTCGGTATCATAACTGGCTCAGCTAGAGCTGATCGGAGACCAGATATCGGCCATAGTGCATTTTATCCAAAAGGACCAAAAGAGTATTTGAACACGGTTCTTATTGAGTCAAATGATATTCCTGAAGCTATAAAGTAGAAAAGCTTTGGGGCACAATATTGAACATCACTACCGTGCTGAAAATGAACAAAAGGCACTCATTCCAGGGTGCATTTCTATGTTGTTCTTCCTTCTTGTAGGTCTAGGATTTTTTGTTGGGCTTGCCTACTTAGTGAAATTTTTTTCTTAGTCTGTACTATTCAATTCCGTTGAACAGCCTACTCCATCTGATTTTGTTTAGGAAGCTGCCATTTGTATTGAAAGACATCCAGATAAAAGATGCTTCTCCTACGATGTTGTCCTCCGGTACAAAACCCCAATATCTTGAATCATCAGAGGCATGCCTGTTATCACCCATCATGAAGTAGTAGTCTTTTCTGAAAGTATACTCGCTGATTTCTTGTCCATCAATGGTTAGTTTGTCGATATCGATTTCAACAGACTCATGACCTTCATAGTTTTTGATTGTCGACCCGTACATAGCAAGGTTCTCCTCATTAACGGCAATTTGCATTCCGCGTGCGGGAACTGTGAGAGGCCCGAAAAAATCTCTGTTCCAGCGGAAATAGCGTGCGTCTGGAAAAATATTTTGCTCCGAGCGCTCCTCTGGAATTAGCTGCAGTGTTACACTTTCCACAAACGGAAGTTTCTCGAACCCTTCTGCCCCAGAGGAGGGCATTAGAACTGAATACCCCTCAGGATATCTTGAGACACTTGTGTTCGGGTCTACGTCCAAATTTTCGAATACACGCTCTCTAATTGATTCATTGGTTCTAACAAAGTACTCATGTTGCATCAAGGGAGGATTCTCCTGTTCTTCACCATTTACAAAGACTTGTGTTGCCTTTATTTCAAGTGTTTCTCCAGCTATTGCGACACACCTTTTTATGTAGTGTGTCTTTAAATCCATTGGATGATATTGCCCGTCTTTTCTTTGATTGTAGTGATCATTTACTGGATAGTTGAAGACCACAACATCGTTTCTTTCTACCTTACCAAATGAGGGAAGTCTAAAACTGGGAAGTGAAACACCAGGGATATAAGAGGGGATTTCGGTTCCCCATACTGTCTGATGTGTAAGTGGAAGTTGTAGAGGAGTCTGTGGTGTTCTTGGACCGTATTCAGCTTTGCTTACAAAGAGAAAATCCCCGACAAGCAAAGATCTCTCCATTGAACCAGTAGGGATCACATAGGCTTCCATAAAAATCCATCTAACGAAAGTGGCACAGAATACCGCAAATACAATTGCCTCAAACCATTCCTTTCCGAAGGATTTTTTTGGCTTGGGTATTTCCGTTGCTTTATCAATGTATTTTGTATCTGACCAAGCGATATAGTTCATGTAGATAGGAGCTAATACAACTCCAAGTACCTGATCTAGATAGGTGTATTTCCCGAAAGATTTCATCAGATCTAAGTGCATCGTCAACGCTACGAAGAAGTTGATGACTGGTACAAATAGAAGAACCACCCACCATTTTGGCCTTCCAACAATCTCCAGGTGGACATAGTAGTTCAATACAGGTACAAACCCTTTCCATCCATCTTTCCCAGCTTTTTCAAAGAATTTGTAATAAGCTGTTCCTTGTAATACAAACCACAGAATAAGGAATGTAATGACAAAGGCAGGATTAAAGTCGTGATAGTACATATAGTTAGTTATCGTTTATAAAATCAGACATGGTAAATACACCCTTTTTTTTGTGAATCCATTCTGCAACTTTCACAGCGCCTTCAGCAAATACACTTCTGTCATGTGCTGTGTGTTTAATATTTATGGATTCTAAATTCGATGTATAGCTTACGGTGTGTGTTCCCGGAACGTTTGGTATTCTTTCAGAAACTATCCCTATTTTATTATGATCGGTAGAATGTTCATTTATCCACTCTTTTTTTGAAGGATCAGAAGACATGATGCCCTCTGCAAGTGTGATAGCAGTGCCGCTTGGACTATCTTTTTTCTCGGTATGATGAATCTCCTCAATGGAGGGTGAGAAATTAAGATTTACCATTCTCTTCGAGAGCCAACTATTGAGTTCAAAGAACAGATTGACCCCAATGCTAAAGTTCGATGCATAGAGAAATGTCCCATCACTGTTCGTGCAAAGCCTTTCAATCTCCGGTAGTCTATCTAACCACCCAGTAGTGCCTGAAATCACAGGAATCCCATTCTTCAAGCAAAATGAAATGTTTTCAAATGCGGCCTCTGGCTGGGTGAATTCAATCGCTACATCTAATGTTGCTTCCGATAGAGTAGAATAATCCTCTTGAGATTCGATTCTGCAGCAAATCTCATGACCCGATCCTTGTGCTACTTTTTCAATAGCCTTACCCATTTTACCGTAACCAATTAGCGCAATTTTCATGATTAAAATTTCAACACAAAGGACACTCCCAAAGCCTGCGAAAATAACGGAGTTGATTGAATTGACGGCTCAATTCCTAAGGCGAGTTGGTCATTTACTTTAAACTCGTCCAAGTGAGCAGATACGTGTGCATCTACAATCTGCAATAGATAGAAAGCTGTTCCAACGATGATAAGTAAATCTCGATTTCTTCTAAAATTATCCCTATTTCGAATTAGGGCTGTTTCTGATTGTACAATGGATGCATACGGATTTGGAAGACCTTTGGTAGAAAGAAGTGCGGCATTTCTAAGTCCGTGATAGACCCGGTTGTTATAGTTTATGAAGTGAGCGAACGTCAATACGCCACCCCACACAAGCGGGACTTTCCAATACTGTTTATTATAGACTTGCCCCATACCGGGAAAGATTGCAGAAAGCAAGGCTGCTCGTTGAGGATCGAGCTCTGATTGTTCTTGAAAAAGCTCTGCATCCTCAAATTCATCAGTTAATGTGGAATCTGTCAAGAGCACAGGTCGGTCTTGTGCATACAGACTACCCAAAAGACAAGCAAGAGTAATGGACAGGAGTATTTTTTTCATTATGAGATCCAGCTCTTACAAAGTTCGGGCCTAAAAACGAATTTGTAATTAGGAAGTGAAAGAAAGATCAATCTCAAAGATCCAGAATCTCAAGAATTCGATTCAGATCATCTGTTGAAGAGAAAGGGATCTTTATTTCTCCCTTATTAGCTTCATTAGACTTTATGGCGATCTTTGAACCGAAGTGAGACGAAAGCTTCGATTGCAAGTTTTTGATCTCTGGATCAATTATAGCACTTCTTGAATCTTTTTCTTTCTTTATTCCGCTTGTTCTAACAAGCTCTTCTACTTTCCTGACGGATAGTTCTTGTCGGATTATTTGATTGAAAATGTCCAATTGTATGGTTACATCATCAATTGAAATCAAAGCTCTGGCATGCCCCATGCTTAATTTACCGTCCCTTAAAGCAACTTGAATGTCGGGAGGTAACTTTAGAAGTCGAAGATAGTTCGTAACAGTGCTTCTATTCTTTCCTACCCGATCACCAAGTTCTTCCTGCTTTAAGTCACACTCTGCCAAGAGTCGTTGATAGCTCAATGCAATTTCAATTGCATTGAGGTTTTCACGCTGAATATTTTCTATTAGCGCCATTTCCAACATCTGCTGATCGTCAGCAATTCGGATGTATGCCGGTATGGTCTTTAATCCCGCTCGTTTGCTTGCCTGCAGTCTCCTTTCACCCGATATAAGTTGGAATTGTTTCTCGCTAAGAGCTCTTACGGTGATCGGTTGAATAATACCCTGCACTTTAATTGAATCGGCTAAGTCATTAAGTGCTTCCTCATCAAACTCTGTTCTAGGTTGCCAAGGATTGGTCTCAACTTTGGAAATATCTATTTCGTTGATTGCCCCTTTAGGTGTGGCACCAGATCCACTTATCTTCTTTTTTTCACCAGAATCATCTAGCAAAGCGCCAAGTCCTCGGCCTAAGCCTGACTTTTTCTTGAATTTACTTTCTGCCATTACTCAACTACTAGGCTGCAATTACTTCGTTTCGCTCCAAAATTTCTTTTGCAAGATTCAGGTAACTTATAGATCCCTTGCTATCTGCATCATGTGTGATCGCCGGCATTCCAAATCCAGGAGACTCGCTTAACTTGATATTCCTAGGGATCATAGTATCAAAAACCAATGATTCAAAGTGCATTTTCACTTCTTCTACCACCTGATTGGCAAGGTTGAGGCGAACATCGTACATGGTAAGTAGAATGCCCTCTATGTCCAACTCTTGATTTAGACGTGTTTGAATAATCTTAATTGTATTAAGGAGTTTGCCCAAGCCTTCCAAAGCGAAGTACTCGCATTGTACAGGTACAATTACAGAATCTGATGCTGTGAGTGCATTGATTGTGATTAGACCAAGCGATGGCGAACAATCTATAATAATGAAATCATATTCATCTCTCACCTCTGATAGAGCCATTTTCATTTTTTCTTCCCGATCTTCAATATTTACCATCTCCACTTCTGCACCTACCAAGTCTATGTGAGAGGGCAGGAGGTCTAGAAACTTAATTTGTGTCTCAACGATACTCTCTTTGGCACTTGCGCCATCTACCATGCATTCGTAAACACTTACCTCCACTTCTTTTGGGTCTATGCCAACACCTGAGGTGGCATTAGCTTGAGGGTCGGCATCTACGATTAGCGTTTTGAATTCAAGGGCAGCAAGGCTAGCTGCTAGGTTTATCGCCGTTGTAGTCTTACCTACTCCTCCTTTTTGATTTGCAACAGATATAATCTTACCCATGTAAAAATTCTTTTTGAGATGTGTTTTTGGATAGCGTAAAGGATACAAATATATCCAACCTGCTCTCAAGATAGTCATGTTGTGAATAACTTGTGTAAAAAAGAAAAACCTTGATTCAAGGTTTTTCTCTTTGTTATCAACAGACTACTTCTTCTTTTTACTCTTTTTCTGAGCTTCTTGATTAGCTTTCATTGCTTCCTCAAGACGGGTTTGGAACTTAGACTTCTTTTTGTTTTTGTTCTTCTTTTTGTTGTCCTGCAAGAGCTTATGGATTTTATCCTCATCGATGATCTTACGGAATAGCAAGGTTTGTCCAAAGGTCACCATGTTTGAAACGAAGTAGTAGAAGGTAAGCCC
>JABSPG010000224.1 GCA_013214445.1 Ekhidna sp.
TTCCAGAAGGGAGTAAAGCTTCCAAAGGACGACCAATTCAGAATTTGATCAATATTGAATCCGAGGATAAAGTGAGGTCAGTGATCAATGTGAAAACACTTGCCGATCCAGACTACATTAACAACAATTTCCTTGTGATGTGTACGAAGCGAGGAATCATTAAGAAGACCTCACTAGAAGCATACAGCAGGCCAAGAAGTAATGGTATCAATGCCATCACGATTAGGGAAGACGATAAGCTGTTGAACGTGAACCTCACAGATGGTGACAATCACATCATTATCGCATCAAACTCTGGAAAGGCAATCAGCTTCCATGAGGCAGATGTAAGGTCGATGGGAAGGATGGCTTCAGGAGTGCGTGGTATGAACATTTCTGATAAGGAATTCGTCGTTGGTATGGTTTGTGTAGACTACAAGAACCCGCCAAACTTGCTTGTTGTATCAGAGAAAGGATATGGAAAGCGATCAGACCTAGAAGACTATCGAATTACAAAAAGAGGTGGCAAGGGAGTGAAAACGCTCAATGTTACCGATAAGACGGGAGAATTGGTTGCAATCAAAGATGTAGTTGATGGAGATGAGTTGATGATTATCAATAGATCAGGAATTGCCATCAGAATGTCAATAGACAAACTAAGAGTGATGGGTCGAGCCACCCAAGGGGTTCGATTGATCAAGCTTAACGATGAAGATGAGATTTCAGCTGTCGAGAAAATTTCTAACTTAGGAGGAGAAGAGGAGATAGAAGATCAGACGGATTCTGATAGCACAGAAGAGAATAACGAAAATCAAGAAGATTAAGATTAAACTAAATACGAATAATGAGAACATTATTGACCCTTACTTTAGCTGCTGTCTGCGTAGTAGCGTACTCACAGAAGAAGCCGAAAATTAATCAGGCCCTATCAGCCATGAAAAACGGTGAGCTTTCTGAAGCAAAAAGCATTATTGATGCTGCCATTGAGCATGAGAAGACCAAAGATGATCCAAAGACGTGGTATTACAGAGGACAGATTTATGCTGCACTTGACACTGCTGCAAACGAACCTGGTGCCCTTGAAGAGTCGATGAAGTCGTTTGACAAGACATTAGAGTTAGATCCATCGCAGAAATCAGTTTCATCTTTTGTAGGAACAGCGATTGAAAACGTAGATTCAAAACGTCAGGGTATTTACACCCACTACTATAACAACGCGATCAATGATTATAACGCTGAAGCGTTTGGTTCAGCAGCAGACAATTTTGAAACAGCGTTCTTCATCAATCCCGCGGACACAAATGCAATTTCGAATGCTGCTTATGCTGCCATTGCTGCAGGTGATAATGAAAGAGCTGAAGCTAATTTTCAAAAAGCTTACGAAGCTGGCGTTAAAGACAAAACCGTGTTTTTGCAGCTGTACAACTTTGCAGTACAAAGAGAAGAATACGACAAAGCACTTGTAGCGGTAAGAAATGGAAAGGAAGTGTATCCAAACGATATTGATCTAGCTAAGTACGAGATTAACTTGTTGATTCAGCTTGAAAAGACAGATGAAGCTAAAGCAGGTCTAGAGGCGGCAATCGCTGCTGATCCAAAGAATGCAGATTTGTATTTCAGTCTTGGCGTTTTAAAAGAAGAGCTAGGAGACAAAGAAGGGGCGATGGAAAGCTACAAAAAAGCGATTGAGGTAGACCCATCGCATTACAACTCGAATTTCAATATTGGGGTAGCAATCTTCAATGAAGCTAACCAATTAATGAAGGAACGTAACGCACTATCTTACAAGGAAGAAAAGAAGATCAAAGAGCTTACGGGCAAGATTGATACGCAGTTGAAAGAAGCCTTGCCAGTATGGGAGAACCTCTATTCATTAGATAGCAAAGATGCCACAGTGCTGGAGACACTAGGCTACATCTACACTAATTTGAAGATGAACGACAAAGCTGAGAAGGTACAGGACGAATTGGACGCGCTCAACTAGAAGCCGACAAAAATAGATTTGAAAGGCCGGTCATTGGATCGGCCTTTTTTTGTTTGGAGGCTTTACATTTCACAAAATACTTTTCCTATTCAAAAAAAATCCTCACTCGGTTACTTCAGGATGGTTTCAGAAGTATCTTGGCTCTATGGTTTTAACGGTGTTACTTCTACTCGCCTTAGCGGGAATTATTGGCTTTGTCTATTACATTTTTAAAGATGAAGGTCCTCATCATTCTTAGCTAGGGATTGGCTTTCTCTCGACAGATGAACCTAGAAACTGAATAATCCTGCTGGAGAATAGAACAGTGTTGATTCTTATTGCGTTAGTGGCTTTCAATGCAACAGGAATTTATAGACAAGGTATATCGCTCACATCTTGAGTGTACAAACTGTCCCTCTAAAAAAGAGATTTCAAGCTTCTTTGAAGACCTTTTGGGACTTTTGTTCCCCAATTTCAACAGTAAGCCCATTATTGAAAGACAGGATCTGGCAAATAGGTTTAGCGCAGTACAGCAGCATTTGATTCGCTTGATGGGTTCAGACAGGGAAAGATCTAAAGCTGTTTCAGAAGCCTTCTTTCAGTCTCTTGCAGATATTTACGATCGATTGAATGAAGACTTAGAAGCACTTTTGAACGGTGATCCTGCGGCCAAAAGTAGGGAAGAGGTGGTACGAAGCTATCCCGGCTTCTATGCCATTGCAGCTTATCGCATTGCTCATGAGCTACAGAGGTTAGGAGTTGGCATCTTGCCAAGGTCCATCACAGAGCATGCACACAGTGTGACTGGAATCGACATCCATCCTGGAGCATCTATCGGTAGGCGCTTTTTCATCGATCATGGAACAGGGGTGGTGATAGGAGAGACCACCGTCATTGGTGACGATGTAAAACTTTACCAAGGAGTAACGCTGGGTGCATTGAGCGTCGAGAAGAAGATGAGTGATGTGAAACGACACCCTACCATCGGAGACAAGGTAATCATCTATTCGGGGGCTACTATACTTGGCGGCAACACGACAATTGGTAATGAAAGCACCATCGGTGGAAATGTTTGGCTTACCTCTAGTGTTGCACCCAGATCGAAGGTCTATTATCAGTCTGCAATGTCAACTAACAGTGATGAGTCGATGGACACCATAAAAATCAAAAGTAAATGAAGTTATTTGATCTGATTGGCAACACGCCATTAGTTGAAATCTCTAAGCTGAATCCGTACAAGGATGTAAGGATTTACGGGAAATTAGAAGGTCAAAATCCTGGGGGTAGTGTGAAGGATCGGGCCGCTTATGGTATGATCAGCCAGGCGCTGAAAAGGGGAGACATCCAAAAAGGAGATAGACTTATTGAGGCAACTAGTGGCAATACTGGTATTGCACTTGCGATGATTGCCCAGTCGCTAGGTTTAAAGATGACACTATTGATGCCAGAGAACAGCACCATAGAGCGGGTGCAGGCGATGAAAGCATATGGAGCTGAAGTTATCTTAACTCCGGCAAAAGGGACGATAGAGTACAGCAGGGAACTAGCGGAAAGGAAGTCCAAGGAAGAAGGTTATTTCATCCTGAATCAATTTGCCAATGATGACAACTGGGGTATGCACTATCAGACCACAGGGCCTGAAATATGGAGGGATACCAATCAGGAGGTAACTCACTTCGTCTCCGCAATGGGAACCACTGGAACAATCATGGGAGTTTCCAGGTACTTGAAAGAACAGAATACACAGGTTCAAATCGTGGGTACACAACCTACAGAGGGTTCCAGTATACCAGGCATCAGGAGATGGTCGCCGGAATTCCTGCCTAAAATATTTGAGGACTCCCGTGTGGATAGAACCATTGATGTCAGTGAAGATCAAGCCAGAGAGATGGCTAGAAAGCTAGCCACAGAAGAAGCAATATTGAGTGGCATGAGTAGTGGTGGAGCCTTGACAGCAGCCCTACAGGTGGCTGCAGAATTGACTTCAGGGGTGATTGTGTTCATTGTATGCGATAGAGGCGATCGCTATCTCAGTTCCGGTCTATTTGATTGAGTACCGGTTAGCTGGCTAGTCTTTTCCTTGTAGAGACTTGATCCATGCTATAGCAGATTCTTCGTCATCAAAGTACTTTGAATGGAATGCTTCATAGTGCGTTGAGATCTTTCGAAACTGGTCCAGTAGAATACGTGTGCTTGAGCTTTTCTCCGTATCCTCCAATAGGTAGGCGTTGACAAAACGCTTGAATGGATAGAAGAGCTTCAAGAAGGTCTCTTTAACTTCATTTAAGTTCAAAAGGAAATAGGTAGGATCTGCTTCTATTTGACCTTTTCGGTAGTCTGAAATCACAAACAATTCTGGAAGGTGCTGATACTGTTCTGCGAGCTCCACTAAAGTCTTACTAATGTCAGCACGGGCCACCTTACCCTCTACAGTAATGTAGATAATGTCTTCGTGCTCGTCGTATGAATGTGTGATCCGTTTCATTTATTCGCCTACTGACTCTTAAGATACGAAAATATCAAAAAATACAGAAGGAGAAGGGTCACCCTTGAGCCATTGGGATGATGTACTTTTGCTCAAAATAATCTTCATGCGCCAATTTGATAAGCTGAACTTGGGCACACCAATAAAGAATGCCTTGGCCGACTTGGGATTTGTCCGACCTACGCCCATTCAAGAACAGGCGTTTCCGATCATCTTGTCCGGGAAAGATGTGGTGGGAATCTCCCAGACAGGTACAGGCAAGACCTTTGCTTATCTGATGCCTTTGTTAAAAGATCTCAAGTTTTCTAAAGAGATCAACCCTCGAATCTTGATTTTGGTGCCAACCAGGGAGTTGGTGCTCCAGGTAGTGCAACAGATCGAATTGATAACCAAGTACATGAACGTTCGAGTGGTGGGAGTGTATGGAGGGAAAAACATCAATTCCCAGAAGCCTGAGGTTATGGCTGGAACTGATGTACTGGTAGGAACACCAGGCAGAACGTATGACTTAGTACTACATCAGTCGCTATCATTGAAGAATGTAAAGAAGGTGGTGATAGACGAAGTAGATGTCATGCTTGATTTGGGATTCAGATTCCAACTGACAAACATCTTTGATAAGCTTCCAAACAGACGACAACATATCATGTTCTCTGCCACCATGACGGAAGAGGTAGACGCATTGATTCACGACTACTTCATTGCTCCGGAGAAAGTCACCATTGCGGTTAGTGGAACTCCGCTGCAAAATATTGCACAAGAAGCTTACCTGGTAAAGAACTTCTATACAAAGGCCAATCTACTTAATGAGCTACTGCTGGTCAATAAGTCTTTTGAGAAAGTACTGGTATTTGCATCCAGCAAGCGAAATGCGGATCGACTGTTTGATGTGCTAGATCCAATGCTCGAGCGTGAGACCTGCATCATTCACTCCAACAAAAGTCAAAACTATCGGATACGTTCTTTGAACCAATTCAATGAGGGAGACAAGCGAATACTGATTGCTACAGATGTGATTGCACGGGGCTTGGATATCGATGACGTTACTCACGTGATCAATATGGATGTACCGATCTATCCTGAGAACTATATGCACCGAATAGGAAGGACCGGAAGGGCTGAGAAAGAAGGACATGCCATTCTTATGTACACGGAAAAGGAGGTTGCTTCCAAGAATGCGATTGAAGCACTGATGAATCTGAAAATAGCAGAGCAGCCTTTTCCATCTCATGTGGAAAGATCCAGCGAGCTGCTGCCGGAGGAGAGACCAAAATCCAAGCAGGTGGAGATCTCTGATAAGATAGGTGCGAAAGAAGCCAAGGGAGAGGCTGTACACGAAAAGAAGGACAAGAACAAAAAAGTGAATTTAGGAGGTTCTTACAGGAGAAAATTGGCAAAAAAATACAAAAAACCACTTACTCGTGGCGACAAAAACCAAAACAGGAAACGAAAAAGGTAGTGAAGCAAAACGGAATCATTGGGATGGCTGATTCAACGGTATTTCACTATCTTTCCTATTGATCCCAAAGGTAACCATGATACGAGTACTGAAGATAGCTTTCCTAGTTTTTGTCCTATTGTGTGGCGTTTTATTTCTGACGGTGGGTGTTCAAAACTACCCAGAAAAGAAGGCGGCAGGTGAGGGTGGCTTATACTTATTCGTGATATTTCTGATTGGGGTATTGCCTTTTGTGGGAGGACTTTACGGACTCTACAAGCAGAGCAAGCGGTCCGGAGGAAAGTCAAACGAGCCGAAAGAAGAGTTACCGGAAGTAAAAGTATTGAAGTTGGCTACCAAGCAGGATGGAAAAGTCACGATTCCGGAAGTAGCGATTCTTTTAGCAATGAAACACAAGGAAGCCGAAGAGCTGCTAGAACGCATGCGCATGGATGGGGCTTTTGAACTAGAGATGGTAGCAGAGACTGGAGCAATTATCTACAATCTTGCTAATCATGCTTCACAAAGCGAAAAGGATGGCGCTAGAGGATTACTCGATTGATTTTTGTTTTATAACCCAGTCGGCAATCAGTCCATCAACAAGATATTCACAATGGGGAAAGGAGAAATGTGTGATTTATTCACTTGGTGTTTATTGTAAATAAAATGCAATAAAACATATTAATTATCATCAATTATTAAGATAAATAGTGGTTTCATAGTGGTGCTACAGTGTATATGGAAATAACAAAAGAACTCATTCGAACACATTTTAAGCAGTTTAAAGAACCGGAACTGATTGATGAGATTGGTAAAAATGGAACACTGGTGAATGTACCTGCAGGAGAAGAAATTTTAGGTGATGG
>JABSPG010000225.1 GCA_013214445.1 Ekhidna sp.
ATCTTTTGCACGACTAACCATCAATCGTTCTCGCTTTGCAAGGTTCTGGTAAGCTTCTTCCTTCATGAGCTTCTCCATGCCGGCCATCTTCTTCAGAGATTTTCTGATTGTAGCGAAGTTGGTAAGCATGCCACCTTGCCATCTCTCAGTTACGTAAGGCATGTTCAATCTTTGAGCTTCTTGCTCTACAACTTCTTTTGCTTGCTTTTTTGTAGCAACAAACATCACTTTTCTTCCAGACCTCACTACTGCTTTCATTGCTTCAGTAGCGTCATCTAGGCATGCTAGCGTTTTGTGAAGGTCGATAATGTGGATGCCATTCTTCTCCATGAAAATGTATGGAGCCATGGCCGGATTCCACTTTCTGGTGAGGTGACCGAAGTGTACACCTGCATCCAATAGATCTTTGTGTTCTAATTTCTGCATCTCAAAATTATCGTTTACTGAACTGGAATCTTCTTCTTGCTTTTCTTCGACCTGGCTTCTTACGCTCGACCATTCTCGAATCTCTCGTTAGAAAGCCTTCTGATTTTAGAGGGCTTCTGAACTCAGCATCAACTTCTGTTAATGCACGAGCTATTGCCAGCCTCGAAGCTTCAGCTTGGCCGGCAGGTCCACCACCAGTCACGTTTATGCTAATGTCGAAATTACCGTCTTGCTCCACTTTTACTAGTGGCTGCTTGACGATTGTTTGAAGAATTTCGGAAGGGAAGTAAGCGTTAAGTTCCTTATCGTTTACAGTTATTACACCTTTCCCACTCGTCACATAGATACGAGCTACTGAGGTCTTTCGCCTTCCTATGGTATTTATTCTATCCATTCAGGTTTATAGTTTAACTTCTTTTGGTTGTTGAGCTGCATGTGGGTGCTCAGCACCTTCATACACATATAGATTCTTAAAAAGCTGTCTTCCCAATCTGTTAATAGGAAGCATTCCTTTCACTGCTTTTTCAACTAAAATAGTGGAGGACTTTGCCTTTATTGTATTTGGAGTTTCAACGCGTTGACCTCCTGGGTGGCCTGTATGACGAACATATTTCTTGTCCGACCACTTGTTGCCAGTCAGTCTGATTTTATCAGCATTGATCACAATAACATTGTCACCACAATCTACGTGTGGAGTATATGATGGCTTGTGTTTGCCTCTGATCATTTTAGCAACTTCACTTGCCATTCTACCAAGTATCTGAGAATCAGCGTCTACGATTACCCAATTCTTCTCTACAGTTGCACTGTTTAATGATACAGTTTTAAAGCTGTTAGTATCCAATTTTATATTGATTTTATAATGTCAAAATCTGTCCTCCCGAAAAAGGGACACAAAAATAGAATTTTCATTTTAGAAATCAAACAGTGTGCGCCTAATTAAATTTTCGTAAGAGCTTGAGTAACACTGAGAAATCTTTTGGGTATGTTGCTTCACCTTCTATTACTTCTCCATTGAGATCTTTAAAGGCTACTTGATAGGAGTGAAGTGCGACGCGGTTGATCATCGGATTTTCTTCCTCCCATTTCTTATGGTTATAGTTTCTCTTAAGTTCTGAAAGATAAGCCGGCTGTCCTCCATACATTGGATCATTTATGATTGGCGCTTCATGATAGGTTAGATGGGCTCTAATCTGATGCATTCTACCTGTGACAGGAAAGCACTTTAATAGCGTGTGTTTCTTTAGAAGTTCGAGGGTACTTATCAGGGTGAATGCCGGCCTGCCCGCCCTGAAATCCACCCTTGACTTTGTCGATGAGGTATGCAAAGGTTCATCAGATTCAAAGTCTTCAAATTTGTGAAGTCCATGTACCACCGCATGGTATACTTTTTTCACTTCCCGATTTTCCAACTGAATGGCGAAGTTTCTATATGCATCTGCATTTTTTGCGAAGACCACCACACCGGAGGTTTCCTTATCTAATCTGTGGCAGATCTGATACTCTTCATTGACATCTTTAGAAAGGCTAAGTAAGTTTTTACTGTTTGCTCTGTCATCTAGGCTGGACAGGAAGGGAGGTTTGTTCACAAGAACATAATCATCGGTCTCTTTTATGATGAGCTCATTGAATTTAATGTTCTTCAATCTTTTATGCATAGTCTTCTTCCCAGCCTTCTTCTACTTTGTCTATATAGCTTGCTTTGTTTAGATCAAAATAAAACTCAGAACCTACTTTGTATTCGCTTTTTACCATGATTTCAGATTCGTGACTTTCGATGATGTGCTTTACGATAGAGAGGCCCAATCCGGTACCTCCTTTTTCTCTAGACCTACTTTTATCTACTCGATAGAATCGCTCGAAAATACGGGAAATGTCTGACTCGGGAATACCTCTGCCATTGTCAGAGACAGAAATTCTGATTTTGTTTTCCTTAAGTTCCTTAAATGAAATTTTAGCTTGCCCACCCGCCCTTGTATACTTGATGGCGTTAGAAATCAGGTTGATCATAACTTGATATATGCGGCGGTAGTCACCTCGCACGATGATCGGCTCCTTGTATTTTTTTGACATTTTCAGATCTATGCCTGCTTTTTCTGCTTTGTCTTCAAGCTGCTCTAATATCTCCGTACACATGGCACGCATATCAAAGTTTTCAAAATGCATCTTTATTTCTCCTGATTCAATCTGAGAAATTGTCAAAATATCTTGAACCAGCAAATCCAGAGCATCAAGGCTTTTAGCCGCTTTTTTCAAGAATTTCTTCCGAACTTCTTTATCGTTGATTGCGCCATCTAGCAGTGTGTGTACAAAACCCTGAGCAGAGAAAATCGGTGTTTTCAATTCATGAGAGACATCAGCTATGAACTCACGCCGAAAGTTTTCTCGTTCTTTCAGTTCTTCAATTTCCTTCTCCTTGCTACGAGCAAAGGAGGAAATTTCCCGATTAATACGCTTGAGTGGATTCACCGAAGAAAGCTTCCCACGAAGTACCAATTCACTGTCTTTAATCTTTTTCAGGGAATCGTAGATGGTTTCAATCTGACGAAAGAATAGGAACTCCAAAACCAGACGAACGAGAATGTAGGAAGAAGAAAAAGACAACAAAAAGGCTATGACGATACTAGTGGTGGTAATGTTAGGGACCAAGTATAGAAACGCGGTGGTGATTATTGCCACGCATATAGCTACTAGTAGCGCTATGGCACGGGAGTTGAATTGCATAAGGTCCTTTTAGTTATCGAATTTGTAACCTACGCCTTTCACAGTTGTGATGTATTCGTTTCCAATTTTTTCCCTCACCTTCCTTATGTGAACATCTACGGTCCGAGCTAATACATAGACGTCAGTACCCCAAATGTTCTGAAGTAGTTCATCCCTGCTGTAAACTTTGCCGGGGTTTTGAGCCAAAAAGTATAGAAGCTCGAATTCTTTTTTAGGGAGGGATATCTTTTGATCGCCATTCTGGACCGTGTAGCTCGTCCTATCTACAATAAGCTCGCCGATGTTTATGGTATTCGATTCCTTCTTTTTCTTAGATTCTCTTCTGAACAGTGCATTTATCCGACTTACAAGTGCTCGTGGTTTGATCGGCTTGGTGATGTAGTCATCTGCACCCATATCGAAAGCAGCGACTTCAGAGTATTCTTCTGACCTTGCAGTAAGGAAAATCACAAACGTATTAGCCATCTCTGGTTGCTCCCGTATTTGACGACATGTCTCTACCCCATCCTGCTTTGGCATCATGATGTCCAAGAGAATTAGATCGGGAAGGAAGCTTTTTGCAATTTCCACGCCTTTGATACCGTCACTTGCTGTTTTCACTTCATAGCCCTCCTTGCTTAAATTGTATTTAAGTAATTCAAGGATGTCTTTTTCATCATCGACAACTAAGATTTTTTGATTTGTTTTGGCCATTTTCAGAAGTTTAGGATGGTAATATTCTCTTAAATTCTTATTCACAAATTGGTAAACCTGAGGCTGTTAGCTCATCTCTTTTTCGGCTTGCTCGGCTTCTGAATCAACATTATTCAAAATTACTCAGAAATCAACTTTATGTTAAAATGGTAACAATTTCGTAATTGTAGGTAACCTCACTTATGGTATTCTTTCATGCCTGCTACGAATTTTTTCAGATTACTGTCATAAGAGTTTTGCCAGATTGACTCTAAAGAGTCTGTAGCGGAATAATATCTTAGAAAAGACATGAAATAGGCATTGTTTGGGCGATTATTTCTAAATGCTTCATAGTACCTCTCATTGTGGAAGTGAAGTGTGTCGATTGAAGCAATGATTTGATCAATCATCATCTTCTTCTGAGTTGATTTGATGGAGTTAGGTTGATTTTCTATTTGCTGGTAAAGGCTATCTAGGCATTTAGCTGCCGTGAGCATTTGAGTTCTAAATGTAAATGCATCTTCCTCCGCATGGATGTATTCAAAGTAAGGTTTTGAATCATTTCCATATTTCTGATTTAGAAATAATATGGTGCCTTTCTCACCCACGAAAGTTGCTAGATTTTCATTGAACTGGATGTCATCTTTTACAAAAACAGTCGAGTGTGTCAGTTCATGAATGATTAATTCTACTAAAGATCCTTCCGTTCTATTGAGCATACTGGATAGAATAGGGTCAACAGTCCAACCCAAAGTAGACCATCCTCCAACAGGCCTGATCCGCGCATCGTATCCTTCTTGCTTCAGTTTCTCGAATTCTTCCTTGGCTGCTTCGAGATCAAAAAAACCTTTGTAGGGAAATGATCCTAGAATAGGGAAGGACCATAGTTTGGGTTTAAGTTCATACTGCTCAGAGGCAGACAAGTTCCAAAGCGCCACCTTTCCTTGCTGATCATAGAACGTTGTATAGTTGTCGGAACGAGAGAGTGCAAGAGAATCAAAGGAGAATTTTCGGGCTTGCTTGATAATCTCAATTTTGGCTTTTATACTATCGCTTACAGAAGTATCTTCTAAGACCGCTTTAACAGATTGGGTATTAAAGGTGATGGCAAGCTGTCCTTTGGCTTGCTTCAGCCCATATTGAACCAAATCCTTGTTTAATGCGAGTAAAACGACAAGGATAACTGTGCCACTCATGAGGAGCTTCTTTATCATTCTACAACTTTATTTATTGTTTATCGTAAGATACCTTGCAATACATAGTAATGAATTTAGTTTTACGCTCATGGACTTAAAGAATCACGAAAACAACCTTAGAATCATTGGGAAGATATTCATAGTCATTGGTTTAGTGCTGGTACCTATTTCCATCTCCACATTTTTCTTTGTGGATATGTTTGTGGATAGTGACTTGTGGATGGAAATAAGAGAGCTGGATGTGGTCTTATTTGAATTGAGACCTCCTGCAGGCATTGCTTACTTTCTTCCCACTGTACAGACGGTGGGATCAATAATCTTCCTGGTTTCGGGCTATGGGCTAGCTACTGAGCAGAGATGGGGAAATAATTTGGCAATGATACCAGCAGTTCTTTTGCTATTTAAATTTCCTGTTGGAACTGCACTGGGAGTATATATCATTTATGCGATTCACCATGAGCCAAAAGAGCAAGAGCTTGTTGAAGCTGATGAATTAGCTTAATCTCAGGCTTCTTTTGCTATGCGCATGGTAAGGATGAAAAAACATGAAGTTTCATTGTCAGGCTCAAAGTAGTATTCATACTTCGTGCCTGTTTTCTTTGCCATATCGATGAATCCTAAGCCAGCTCCACCTGTTTCGCCTATGTCTGAGTTTAGCATCGCATGTTTATACATCTGCCTAATTCCGTCTGCGTCTTGAGAGTTGATTTCGTCTAGTATTTCTCGGAGCGCCGCGGCACTACTAATTTCAATGTTGTTACCTGTAGTTATGAAGTACTCAGTGTCGTTGTGTCCGATTAGAAAGATGCCTTGTTTGACCAGTCCACTTTCTAGTGAGTTTGATTCAGTGTCGGTTTGACTATCTGCGTGTTTGCAGATGTTTTGGAGGGACTCCATCATGACATGATATACACGCTTAGTGACTTTCCTACTTTCGTTTCTTACACTAAGATCCTCTGAGATCATTTCAGTTACACCCTCAATAGTAGTTTGCGTCACATTTCCGAGATAAACGATATTGACGTCTGATTCGGTCATCATCTTTTTAAACTTGATGATTGTTTTTAGGTGCTTTAGCTGATGGTACACCGCTTCATAGCCGGAATTCCCCATAACTTATGTATTCAATTTTTGTACAATTTAACAGACAATTTCTTGGTAGTGTTGTCGTTTGAGCTCAGTTTTCATTTAATCCTCAATAGCTTTCGAACTTAAACCTATTGGGTCGTGTCATTATGCATAACGTTTGTTTAATGAGATATCACCTGCTACTTAACCTTTGTGCACTAGCATTTCTTTGTTCATGCAACCCAGAGCCTAATCTTCCTTCATTCAATGCAAGTAAAATTGAGGGATTGATACCTATTTATGAGCAAGATCTGATCGTAACAGTGGAAGAGTCAAGAATTATCGCAGATCCTGGTAAAATCTTGATTTACGGAGATTTATTGCTGATAAATGATACAGGATCAGGTATCCATGTTGTAGACAACAGGGATAAGAAAGATCCTAGAAACTTATATTACATCAATATTCCTGCGAGTACAGATATGGCGGTAAAGGATGGGCTCCTGTACGTTGATAATGGTCCGGATTTAGTGGTGATTTCATTCGATCGTAGTACAGCAGTAGAGGTCTC
>JABSPG010000226.1 GCA_013214445.1 Ekhidna sp.
TGTAGATGAAGAGAGGCATCACCTCCATTTGATTACAGAGAGCAATCTAGGCAATCATATCTGTCCTGTTGAGATAGACCCTGGAATTGAGATTTCCAAGAATCAACGTTGTGCTTTCACATTGCTCTTGGAAGGCAACAAGTATTTTGTAGGAAAAACAAAGAATCTCAACCTAGCCATTCTAAGTGAGCTCAATGGACGTGGAGCTCAGTGGGCCAAAGATTTTAAGCCAAAGAGGTTGATCCGAGTGGTTCCTATCAATTCTGATGAGGAGTTTGAAGTAGTCCATAGGGAAGAGTTGAAGAGAGCATTTCTCAAGTATGCCTGTGGAGATGTACGGGGAGGGAAGTTCAAGTTGATTCACGCCGAGAGTCATTGGAGGATGGTCAATGAGCTGTTGCTTTCTTAATCGATCGGATATCATGAAGTATGATATAATGACTCTATCGCATCAAAGTCAGTCTACATATAAATCACATCTAAATCAAGACCTCTAAAATCAGAATTATGAGAATCCACTATCAAGTTGGACAGGAAGTAGTATTGAGAGTCAATGCAGAAATTGGCTACATCCACCGCTGGTATCAGACCATTTATGATGGCGATATCTATGAGGTAATTGTAAAGAGGAATGATAAGGTCTTCATGAGGAATGTGATGCTGTCTGATATTGTTGTAAAGACAGGCACTATAGTGGATGACCTCCCATCGTGGCTTTTTTGAGGGATTATTTTTCTATCAAAAGATTACTTCTAGCAGGGCTAGCCACTGAGTCTCAAATGGCAGATCACCTACTTTCTAATAAAGACGAATTCTCCTCCTTCTCCACCGACATCTTTAATCTCCCCGAAGAGTGGGGTATTGTCTGTATTTTCACTTATGATCTTCTTTTACAGTTTCGAAAGATGGAAACAAAATGGGGTAAAGGATGCCAATATAGCAGTTCAGATAAGTAGTAAGGATAGAGGTGAAACAGTAAAAGCTATTTAGGTATATGAACTAGTAGCCCAAAAGAGAGTAATTAAATGCACACCAAGTATCCGCTTATAGGTTAAATTTATTGGTTTTGGTATCTGAATATTAATGTATAGCGAGTTTGAAAGTACTAGACACAGCGTCGAAAGGTTCTTTTTTTTGATCAAAGCCTTCTAAAGATAATTTAAAACTGTATAAACCTTCATTTGTTAAGTCATCCTTTATCAGTTTAAAAAACATAAATCCATGCTTTCTTGGAGGGATATAAAAATGCCGGGAATTATTAATGATTTGCCATTCAAACGTCCTATTCATTGCGGTGGGTAAGTATAAATTGGCTTTGCCATGGCTTGCGTGTTTTGCTTGGTTTTGATACATATTCCCTGTTAGATGCTCTTGTAAATTTGGAAGAAGGAACAATCCATCAGGAAAGAATTTGAGACTGTCGGAATGATTACTAACCATTAGACGGATCCATACCTCGTTTAGTGCGATAGTATCGGTTCTAATCAGAAAATCATCAAAAGCGATTTGAACTACCTGCAAAGAAATCGAATCATTTACAGGAATGGTAGTGTCTAATGATATTAAGGATTCAGAAAAAATCTCCTCGACTCGAACCTGATAAAATAGTTGATTTCTGGGCTGATCTACTCTTAGATACCATATTGCTATTAGAGTTGTAAGAACTAAAAGGAATGCAAAAGTTATTAGTTTCCTTTTAGTTCTCTTCGGTTCAGTTTCTGGGCTGAATTTTTTTAGCTGGTTGGCGAGGTAGTCAAGTTCGATACCTAAGATAGCCACCACGAAAATTAGTGCCTTTTTCTGGCTCTTTTTGCCCGTAAAAATGGAGCTTGCCGTACTGTAGTCGTCTTCGGTACCCTCTTTCAGATAGTTTTTTGGCTGGGGATGTGGAAACTTCCCATCATTCATGATTTGATCGATCCCTGCCTTTAAGTCTTTGGTCTCGAAATTACTACCTGCCTTATCATACCCTGTCAAATGCCTAAATACTACTGATGCTCGGAATTTCAAGTCCTCATTTTCGGCTAATGCATCAATGATGTTTTTCTTAACATGGTTTTTTAATGCAGCAGAGGTAATTCTGAGATTTTTGTCTTTATGGGTTATCTGTTCTCTCAGGTATGCTGCATTGGAGATACTTTTTAGTGTGGTCTTATCTCCTTTATAAAGTTTTTTTAGAATATCCCTAAGTGTGCCTGGAGCGTTACTTGAGTGTTTAGTAATTAGATCATTAAGTCGATCTTTATACTCGTTTTCCATTATTCAGACGCGATTAGGTATTGCCTGTCTGATTGAATTTTAATCTTTTTCGTTGGATCAGAAGCTGCAAAAAAGATAAGCTCAAACTGAAATAAGACGATACGGTCAGCTTCATAGCATTCGACTTCCAGCGAAATACGGGAATCTTGTGGCTCGCCTGCAGGATATAGAACAAAATCCTCAGGTAAATTGGTAAAAACAGACTCCTCACCGTCCATGATAAAATAGGGGTTGTAACCGCTCCCTCTATTCCCCACTTCCCATTCCAGACTTTTGGCATCTTCAGGTTTTGCATATCGTTCTTTTACCTGAAGGTTAATTTTTTCTAATACAAGTTGCTGGTCGCTTTGATTTACTAAATCAGCTTCAATCATTAAAAATCCTCTGGCAAGTGTATTTCTATCATCTGGAGATTGAAGCTGCATTGAAATTGGTGGGTAGTACTTTCCACCATATTGAGGATGGTTTACATCATGACTTTCATCATTCATGGGAATTGACTCACTCCAGTTTTCCACTGTCAGATACTGAGCGTTCAGTAGCGAAGCTGTCCTAAACTCAACGTTTTGTGAGTAGCTAGCAGAATTAAATAAAAGTAAAAAAGCAAGAACCCCCCAATTCCGCTTTGCATAGGTGGTTTCTTTAAAACAATTTCTAATAATCATTTAAGCAGTGATTAATGTACTCTATATGGCTAATTAAACGATTTCATTTCATTTTTTTGAAACCGGAACTTTCAGAATTCCGACCGAATTTCCTGAAGACCATTCGCTGAACTATCGACATAGGTCATTCTTGCAATGAAGCGCATGCTTCTTAAATAAATTTTTAACAGCTTTCTTGAGCGGAGTGGGATGAACGTCGACAATTCTCTACCCACCTCGTAACCGGTTGCCTGCCAAGAAGCACTAAAACTGATTCAGATGAAAAAGTTAAGTGTTTTTTTAATGGTAGTGGTCTGCATGGCCTTTGTTTCATGCTCTGACGATTTCCAGGATTTCGAAAATGAGCAAAAAATTGAAAATTCCTCAAAAGATAACTCGGGAACAGATGATGATCCTGATACAAAAGGAAATGGAAATTAAATAGCAATTGTATATTTAGAGTTCTCAAACTATTATGAGAACTCTATTTTTCAATGATCAGATATTCTATTTTGTTTCTTCTTTTTATACATGTCTTAAGTTGTTCTCAAGATAACAATCTTAAAGGAGAAAAAAATATAGAGGATCTGGCTTCAGAGTTATATTCAGTTGGGGATACTTATTTCTTTTCACAGAATTTTGACAGTGCTATTTACTACTACCGTTTGGCTCTAAGAGATTCTAGTAAAATTCAGGGTAGTGAGTTATTATCAGCTCTTCTAAATGATGTCGGATTATCCTACAAAAAAATGGGAATTTATGACAGTGCAATTAAATACTACAGTTATGCGAAAAAGGTAGATTTTATTAGGCAAGATTCAGCTGCGATTATTGGTCGTCTCAGAAACCTAGGGAATGTTCTTAAAAATCAAGGGAGATTCTCGGAGGCATTGGAGAACTATAATCTGGGTCTAGAATATTCATTAAAAAAAAATGATTCAGTAGCCATAAGTAAATTTTTCATAGCAATAGGAAACGTTTACAATGGGCAGAATAGAACAACTTTATCTACATCCAATTACAGACGAGCTCTTGATTTACTAAGACCGCTCAAAGATTCTGTTTCTATAAGTATAGTTCTAAACAATCTGGGAAATTCTTATGATTATACTGGTGACTATGATTCAGCATTGGTGTTTTTTTATGAGTCACTTAAGATTAAGAAAAAGATCGCAAAAGATTTGAAAGGTTCAACGTTTCAAAACCTAGGTCGAGTTTATTTTAAGAAAAGTGAATATGACTCCTCAATCATTTATTTAAGGAAATCTTATCAAGAATTTAACTCTATGAGAGACCTCAAGGGGAAAGCAGTTGTTTCAAATGAATTAGCTTTTTATTACCTGCAATTAGGTCAATTAGATGAATCATCAATATTTCTTAGGGAGGCTTATGATTATGCTATAAATCAGAATAACCGTACCATCTTAATGAATAGCCTCAAACTACTTGGGCAGTACAACTATATGATAGGGGATCTTCGTCAGGCATACGACTATTTAGATCAATGGAGTGCCATGCGGGACTCAGTGTTTAATCAGGAAAAGCTTAAGACTCTGGAACTCCAAGCTGCCTACGAACTGGGGCAGTCCGAAGCTGAAAAAAAACTCGCTGAAGAGCAGGTAAAAAGTGCTCAACAGCGATCTGGTCAGGTTATGTGGTTGGCATTGGTTTTGGCATGTTTTCTATTCATCGTTCTTTCATTTATGTGGTATATCTACAGGCAAAGGACAAAGGTGCAGAAGCTAAATTATGAGTTAGAAGAGAAGAACAAACAGATAGCTACCATAAACAAGCAAAATTTTCATTTTACTAAAAACTCTCTCTCTGAGATTGTAAGCATGCTGAATATCCAGATTAAAGGGTTAGAGGCAGGGCAGGTACGTGATACCTTAATTGCTGAAAAGTTACGTATGGAAACCACCAACATCTTATATAAGCAGCTTTTCTTCTCACCCGAAGATCAGCAAGTAGAGCTTGCAAGTTTCTTATTACAAATCATTCGCAACACAATAGATTCTATCTTGGGAGAAACTCAAGAAGTAAGTATCAACGATAAAGTTGAGAAAGTATATGCATCACAGGCTTTTGCTTTAAATATTGGGATGATCACTAATGAAGTTTGCTTGAATGCTTGCAAATATGCACTACGAAATGGAGGAACGTTTTCAATAGATTTTTCTCGAAAAGGGGGGGAAGTTCATCTAGAGCTCAGCGATAATGGCTTGGGATTTGATCTGTCGAAGACCAGCGAGTCATTTGGGCTAAAGCTGATCAATGCACTTTCTAATGAACTGAATGCGAAACTGTTATTAGAGAACACTGATCAAGGTGTTTCTTATTATTTTAGAATCCCACTTTCTAGTTAGTTATGAATCCAGTCATACTTGTAGTTGAAGATAAACCTTTGCTTGCTGAAGATCTCTTAGATCGTTTGGATACCTTTGGATACAGCAACATTTTAGGGCCATTTAAAAGCGCAGAGTTAGCTATTCAGGCAATTAAAGATCAGGAACCTGATATTGCAATTCTTGATATCAACCTATCAGGTAAAATGAACGGCATAGCATTGGCGAAAGCTTTGATTAGAATTAAACAAATACCCTTGATCTACCTAACACATTTGGAAGATCTTGAAACCCTTGAGAATTCTATGCAAACACAACCTGTGGCTTTTTTAAATAAGCCTTTCACAAATAGTGAATTGCGAATTGCCATTCAGAATGCGGAAAATCAGTTAGATCAAGAAACTAAATCACCGTATCTGATTGATGCTACAGAAAAACTAACTGATCGACTATTTATAAGAAATGGAAAAGGTAAAATACAAATTAAACTCGATGATATTCTATGGATACAGTCTGGCGGTGGAGAAACTTCTGCTGTGGTTGTAAAAGAGCGACATCATGAGGGAAAACTTCCCTATACAGTAGGTTTCAACCTAAATAAGTTGGAGGAACGATTATTATTCTGTCCATTTATTGTTAGAAGCTCCAGATTTCATATGATTAATCTAAATAATGTTAAGCGTATATTTAGTGACTCTAACTCGACAAAGAACAAGAAGATATTAGAAATCGCAGATCAGGAATTTCCTTTAGGTGAAAAGTATAGGAAAAATGTATTGGATAGGTTTCACCTTATTTGATTTTGACCCTGCTTCGTGGATGTATATAGTATGCTTGATTGAAACAAGTACCCTTTCGCATCTTTTGTTTCAAATTTTATATTCCTTAGTCAATGCTAAAGTCCCTAATTATGAGATTATTTTTTGCCATTACACTTACTTTCTTTTCGTACTTCGGTTTTGCTTTGACAAGCGAGGAGACTGAATTTACTCCATATAAATACCCTTTTCAAGATATAACTGAAAAGTTAGTTTCTGAATTTATGTCTGCTCTGTATAGATCTGACTATAAATTGATGGTAGATCTATATGAAAAAATTGAAAAGGAAGATGCTGGAAAAGCCAAAGAACTTTCGGGTCATGTATCTAATGCCTATATCCAGACTGGCCAGGAAGAGAAGGGAAATCAGCTAGCTGCCGCCTATTCAACCTACATGATGAACCAAATGATGAAGGAAAGCCCTGAATTTGCGGCTATGATATCGTCTGCCAATAATCTTCCCTCCACCTCTGAAAATGACGCAGCAGTCAGAAACGCAACTCAGCAAGGAGAAAATACTAGCATTACTTCAATAGAGCAGAGATTAGGTGTTGTAGATTCCAGCCAGAGAGATATGCAGTTAGGGATT
>JABSPG010000227.1 GCA_013214445.1 Ekhidna sp.
TAGATACCTACGGTCTGGAATTGGCAGAAGGACGAAATTTTAGCGGATCTGATTCTCAGGACAGCCTAAACATAATAATCAATGTGAAAGCTACTGAGATATTAGGTTTAGAAGAGCCAGTTGGAACCTCACTTTGGGTGGGTGGAAGTTCAGACACTGTTAGAATGACTATTATCGGTGTAATGGAAGACTTTCATTTCAAATCTATGTATGAACCCATTGGTCCAGTAATTCTAACCAGCTGGAATAATCACATAAGATCAATTGATTATTTCACTATACGTTATTCCGGTAACGTAAAGGAAACGATCGATCACATTGAAATGGTTAATACTACTTTTGATCCTAATACACCAGCAGAGCTAAATTTCTTGGACGAGCAGTGGGATCGTTTCTACCAAGCGGAGGAAAGTAGAGCTACGCTTATGTTAATAGCTTCTGTTTTATCGATCATAATCTCAGCATTTGGCTTATTTGGCCTTATCAATTTCACGGTGGAAAGGAAAACTAAAGAGATAGGAGTACGCAAAGTCTTAGGTGCATCTGTTGCAAATATTGTAAGGTTGGTGCTTAAGGATTACCTCGTTTTATTGACACTCTCCTTGGCCATTGCAGCTCCTTTTTCGTGGTGGCTGTTTAGCGACTGGTTAGCAGATTTTGCATACCGAATCGGAATCGGGATTGATCTGTTTTTGATTGCATTTGTAGTAGTACTTACCATTTCATTTACTACTGTGCTGGGAAGAATTTTTAGGATAGCAAAATCAAGTCCGGTCACATCAATGAGATACGAGTAAACCAAGGTTTGGGAGTGAATTACAATTCCGCATAGTTTCTTGAGATACTAGCAAAATGACTTAGGAGTCTTCGGGTTGATAGTTTTCAGGAACGAAATCAGCTATTCGCTCCCAACCCATATAACCTTGTAGCATTACACGATTCGGATTCATGATGTAGTTTTTAAAATTTACGTGTATATAACCATCGAGAGGTTTTACTACACTTAGTTGATGTTTTTTGATGTTGTTGGTCATGATGGGCAGATCGGCCCATTTTTGATAATCAAATGATTCGTATTCATTCTTGTAGGTAACTGACAAGGCTTCTGATAGTTGGATGTAAATACCATCATCCTTTATCTGCAAATTGATTAAATCTTCGTCATTGACATCAAAGCCCTCTTGCTTGAATTCTCTTGCCAAGACGGAATTTACGAAATGTGGGAAGGATCCTTGATAGGCAAATTTTCTATTCTTCTTCCATTTCTTACTTGGCTTCTGTCTTTTCAAATCAAGGTCTTCGGCGAAGTAAGAACCAGAGTACTGTACAGACCTTGTTTTTAGATTAAATTCAAATGCATCTAAATAATAAGTGATCTCATACCCTAGGACCTTGTTTTTAATTTTCAAGGGATCACCAGCGCTCGCTTTGAGCACTCCATCCTCTTCTTTGAAACGAAGGACGTCAGGGTTTAGGAAATCGCAGAGTCTTGAATTATTTGAGTAACCCAAGAACTCTTTCTTAAAAACCTCCAAATTCTTTTTCCATTTCTTGTAGTCTGGAGCAGTCACAACAACTTCTTTCAGTTGATCAACCTTCGGATTTAGCAGTATTTCCGAACTGGTGGAGGAGATTGGATTTTCCCACCTTTCATAAGAAGTATGGGAGACCACTAGGATTTGCTCTTTGGAGATACTTTCAGGAATAATGAAGCTAAAATTTCCATCTATGTCTGCATATCCTCCAATAGTGGTGTTCTTTATAAAGACGTGGGCAAATGGTACACGCTCTGACGTCTTAGCATCTGCAATGAAACCCTGAATTTTGTTGTCTTGACTGAATGCAATGCTTTGAACGAAGAAAAATAGACAAGTCAGAAGTAGATGGTGAGTGGCTTTCATAGCTGTATTTTAGATTCTAAACGACCATACATCTAGTTGTGTTCTAAATTCATTGGATGCTACCGTTTTAAATAAGATATTCAGTAGATAGTGGTACTATAGTATTTATTCAGTATCTCTAGTCTCGGGTTTATAGCTATAACCAACTGATTCTTAGAAATTCGAAACTTCTTGATGCAATTTTCTGTTGAATTATCGTATATTAATTGCAAAAGCAGATAGCGCCGCTCTATCTTTGCAGATTGCATTCACATAGTCGATCAAGAACTAGTATTTAAAGAAAACATATGCGACAACTAAAGATTACCCAGTCGATTACTAACAGGAGAGAAAGTCACACCCTGGAGAAATATTTTACTGAGGTAAGTAACGTTCCGATGATTACTCCTGATGAGGAGGTTACGTTAGCCAAACGTATCAAGGAGGGCGATGATCTAGCATTAGAGAAGTTGGTTAAAGCAAACTTGCGATTTGTAGTTTCTGTTGCTAAGCAGTACCAAAACCGAAGTTTACCACTAAATGATTTGATCAATGAGGGAAACCTTGGATTGATCAAGGCCGCCAAGAAATTTGATGAAACAAAGGGATTCAAATTCATCTCATATGCAGTATGGTGGATTCGTCAGTCCATTATGCAGGCATTAGCTGAGCAGTCTAGAATTGTTAGACTTCCGATGAACAAGTCTGGGGCGATCAACCAGATCAGGAGGGCTTATGCGGAGTTGGAGCAGCAGTTTGAGCGGGAGCCAACGGAAGAAGAACTAGCTGACATACTTGACATGAAGCCTAGCGAGGTAAGAAATACGCTAGGTGCTGAAGTGAAGCAGATGTCTATGGACGCTCCTTTTGGAGAAGACGAGAGTGGATCCCTGCTTGACGTTTTGGAAAATGTGACTACAGGTCCTACTGACGGTAATCTTGTTTTCAATGATTCACTAAAAGTTGAGACCATGAGAGCGCTATCTACTTTGACTGCAAGAGAGCGTGAAGTCGTAATGATGAGTTTTGGAATCGGTTGTGATAATCCATTTACTCTTGAGGAAATTGGAGACGCTATGGGTCTTACCAGAGAAAGAGTAAGACAGATTAGAGAAAAAGCACTTCAGAAATTGAGGGAGCCTGGCAAGAATAGAAGACTTAAGGAGTTCTGCGCTAGCTAAGCTTAAAAAGAAAATGAATGAAAAATCCTGACACATAATTGTGTTGGGATTTTTTTTTAAATCGAAAATGATATGATCAGTTGGAGTGATTTTGAAAAAGTAGATATGAGAGTTGGAACAATCATTGAAGTTGAAGCTTTTCCCGAAGCTCGTAAACCAGCCTATAAATTGAAGATTGATTTTGGTCCAGAGATAGGAATAAAAAACAGTTCAGCTCAGATCACGGAACTCTACCAAAGGAAGCGCTTGAAAGGAGAGCAGATCATTGCGGTTGTGAACTTTCCTCCAAAACAAATTGGCCCTTTCATGAGTGAATGCTTAGTGCTGGGAATTTATAATGAACATGATGAGGTTGTTCTTGTTAGACCTCAAAGAGAAGTAATGAATGGCTGCAAAATAAGGTAGTAGTTAAGGAGAATTACCACTATTGAGATCTTGAGTTTTAATAGTGAGGTTAACTGACTTTCTTTGCGCCTCAAAACAAAAAGTAACTAGAAAATATGCCCCAAGCCCACCTTGTTTCATGGAATGTGAATGGCATTCGAGCCATCGTGAAGAAAGACTTTATTCAGGATGTAAAAAAGATGAATCCTGATGTTTTGTGCTTGCAAGAAACGAAAGGTCAACCGGAAGATGTAAAGACCGCCCTTCAGCTTTTTCCTGAGTACAGCCTGGCAGTAAATTCTTCAAAGGCTAGAAAAGGATATTCAGGTACTGCTATTCTCTCTAAAGAGGAACCCATAGAAGTGTTCTATGACATGGGGATAGAAGAGCATGACCAAGAAGGGAGGGTCATCGCAGCTGAGTTTTCAGACTATTTCGTAGTAACCGTCTACACACCAAATTCCGGTGAAGGAATGAAGAGACTAGACTATCGTGCTACTTGGGATGACGCATTTAGGGAGTACATCATCTCGTTAGAGGAAAAGAAGCCAGTAATTATCTGCGGAGATTTAAATGTAGCCCATACGGAAATTGATATTGCTAGATCAAAAGAAAACTATAACAAAGCATCAGGTTACACCCAGACTGAAATAGATGGACTAGACGCCCTTCTTGAGGAAGGATATATTGACACATTCAGGATGCAATACCCTGATGAAGTAAAGTACTCGTGGTGGAACTATAAGTACAGAGCTCGAGAAAGAAATGTCGGATGGAGAATCGACTACTTCTTAGTAAGTGAAAAGTTAAAGGATAAGGTCGCGGAGGCGCACATCTACAATGAATACATGGGCTCAGACCATTGCCCAGTCGGACTAAAAATAAACAGCTAATAAATTATGGAAGCCAAAAACATCCCCCTAAATGACTTGCATGTAAAGCTTGGCGGCAAGATGGTGCCGTTTGCAGGATACAACATGCCAGTGCGTTACTCATCTGATAAAGAGGAGCACTTGACAGTGCGAGAAAGCGTTGGCGTCTTTGATGTTTCCCATATGGGTGAATTCATGCTGAGAGGCCCTCATGCACTTGATCTAATTCAATGGGTTACAAGTAATGATGCATCCAAAATTGTAGATGGTCAAGCTCAGTATTCATGTCTTCCCAACGATAAAGGGGGCATAGTAGACGATTTGCTAGTTTATAGAATGAGCGAGGAAGAATACATGCTGGTGGTGAATGCTTCAAACATCGAAAAGGATTGGAATTGGATAAAGAGCCAGGATAAGTGGGGTGTGGACATGGAAAATGTTTCTGACGATACGGTGCTATTAGCTGTTCAAGGGCCTAAAGCTACCGAGGCACTGCAAAAGCTCACCGATGTAAGTTTGGCGGATGTTAAGTTTTACACTTTTGTTCAAGGTAAACTTGCGGGCAAAGAGATGATCATCTCAGCTACTGGATACACAGGTTCAGGAGGGTTTGAGCTATATATAAACAAAGACAGTGCTGAGGAAGTGTGGCATAAGATTTTTGAGGCTGGAGAAGAGTTTGGAATCAAACCAATAGGTCTAGGGGCAAGAGATACGCTAAGACTTGAGAAGGGATTCTGCTTGTACGGTAACGACATTACGGATGAAACCTCGCCTATCGAGGCAGGTCTTGGCTGGGTGACAAAGTTCACAAAGGATTTCGTAAATAGTGACAGTATCAAGGCGTTGAAGGAAGCAGGAATTCAACGAAAGCTGGTGGGTTTTGAGATGATTGATCGAGGAATTCCCAGGCAGGGATATGAACTTTTAAATGATGCTGAAGAACGCATCGGAGAGGTTACTTCAGGCACTATGTCTCCTTCCCTAAACAAAGGAATTGGGATGGGTTATGTCGAGAAAGACCATAGCAAGCAGGACGGAGAGATCTACGTTTTAGTGCGTGGAAAAAAGCTAAAAGCGAAAGTGGTTAAACCTCCTTTTCTAAAATGAGAACAATAGAAGTTTGCCTGACACCAGAATTAATCCATCAGCACTCACTGAAAGGAAAAACAGTCGTTGTAGTAGATGTCTTTCGAGCTACTTCTTGCATAGTGACAGGTTTGGCTAATGAGGTGGAGGCAATTCGGCCGGTGGGTGAGGTAGAAGAGACCAAGGAACTTGGAAAGAAAGGCTATTTGATGGCTGGAGAAAGGGGAGGAATCAAGGTGCCTGAGTTTGATATGGGGAATTCTCCCTTCGAATATCAATCTGAAGCGGTGAAGGGAAAGAAGGTAGCTATTTCTACCACCAACGGTTCGCAAGCGATTATCAAATCTGCCGATGCAGATGAAATTATCATAGGATCATTTTTAAATCTTGAGAGTGTTTCCTCGTACTTGCTGCAGTCAAAAAGTAACGTTGTGATCCATTGTGCAGGTTGGAAAGGCACTCCAAATCTAGAGGATACCCTATTTGCCGGGGCACTAATTGATGAATGTGCTGAAGAAATTGATCCGACGGGAGATTCGGCCTTAGTCGCTCATCAACTTTACATAGGGAATCATGAAAACCTTTTAGGTATTGCAAAACAGTCTAGTCATGCAGAAAGATTGGCTGGCTTTGGGATAGAAGAAGATCTTGAGTTCTGTATGAAGGAAAATGAATATCAGGTAGTGCCGAAGCTGGTAGGTGAAGAGCTCATTTCCGTCTAGATGATTTGGCTTTACATTCTGATTGCGGGTGTGATAGGCCTTCAGGTGTATCTCTTTATTCTTGGTAGGCGAATAAGAAAAAAAGAGAAGGAAAATAATGTGCTCTTCAAGTACGACATAAACTCCCGCCAAAGAGCCTGGCAGCTTCTGGCGGATCCTACCGTTCCTGATGAGGATAAAAAGAAGATCAGAGAGTTATACGATCAAGAGGGAGAGTAAATTTTACTTTCGATAATCTACCGAACTCATTTCTCCTTTTTCATTTACAATATTGGTTTCCTTACCAGGGATTATATCAGTATTATGAGCTGAGACACAGACCCACCCTTCTTTTTCTCTTTTCAATACAAAACTGAATAGGTTCATCCTAGCTGACGGCTTATTGAGTCCTTCTATACCCGTTTGGCCAGTTAATTTCATTCGTGAATGGACTAGACAAATTTCTTCGCTCAAAAACTTGGTTGTTGTCTTTCTCACCTCAGCGTGAGATTCATTAAAGATTACTTTTAATCCATAATCATGTGCTTT
>JABSPG010000228.1 GCA_013214445.1 Ekhidna sp.
TATGAAGCATATTGAGATTACACTACAGCAATTGCTTTTTGGGGGTAGTGGTTCGCCATTCCTTCAAGTAGTTGGGCTCAAAATAAGCGACATCTTCAAATCGTCCCTCCTGGAACCTTGCCAAAGCCAACCTTCCCATATTCTTTGCGTCAGGAAAAATTTCATCGATATAAATCAAGTTTTCCTGACTGGCAATCTCTCTGAATTTTGGCATCCCATCCCCAAAAAGGTACAATGGTTTATCAAACTCATTGAAGGTAGCTTCATCTAAAATAACTGGCTGCAACTGCCAAATCATATTCCCTCCCTGATCCTCAACTTGTGAATAGACCTCCATCCTTCTTGCATCCATCATTGGACATAAGTAATGATCGCCCTTAAACTTTCCTCGCACAGCTTCTGTGATAATATCTAATGAGGGAATGGCAATGAGTGGTTTCTTTAAGGTGTAGCAGATCCCTTTTGCATTTGAGACCCCAATCCTCAATCCTGTATAGGATCCCGGACCCCCAGACACTGCTACCGCATCTAAATCGCTAAATGAGATACCAACTTCTCTGCAAGCATCCAGCGCAATACCTGGCAGCAGGGACGAATGGGATTTTTCTACTTGATGTAGCTGACTAGAAATCAGTTCTCCATTACGATGAACGGCAACAGAGCAAACCATCGTAGACGTTTCGATACTGAGAATTAACGCCAACTATTGAGTATTTAGAATGGACTGATACCTATCCGGATCATTTAAGACCGAAACTGCCATTTGAACATCAGGATCTTTACCGAATGTAGATTCAAGCATACCCTTTTCGAAAAAGTATCTGCCTGCAATCTCTTGCTCCAAAAGCATCTTGATTTCCTCTTTGAAGGTCTCCAAATCCTCACCCATATTTGGTTTAGTAGCCATTTCCAACCTATCAAAGTGATTCTTCAGTTGATCATACCTTTTTTCCTTTTTTGCTAGTGCGATCAGTTCTTTTGTTTCCCTCTCAACCTTTGAAGTGTAATCAAAATCTCTCTTACCTAGCCATTTTTTGAATTCTTCATATTCCTGATCTGACAAACGTACATCGTCCGGCTTCTCTGGGTTTAGCCCTTCGTTTTTGTAGAAATACTCTGTAGCATAATAGAAGATATGATCATCTCTCACCAAACTTTCTGTGATCGGGGCGAAAGTCAATTTCTCCACTTCTATATCCGGATCGATCCCTCCGCCATCAAAAACCTTCCGCCCATTAGAGGTATAAAACTCATTCTTTAAAGAGTCAGGAATCTTTCCTACACTCCCGTCTTCGTTTCTGTTGCTATAATCAATTGCCTGAATACACCTACCAGTAGGCGTGTAGTACTTAGCAGTCGTAATCTTGACCACTGCATCGTAAGATAAGGGACGTTCAATTTGAACAAGTCCTTTTCCGAATGTTTTGCGACCAATTAATACTCCACGATCGTAATCTTGCATTACACCAGAAACTATCTCAGAAGCTGACGCACTTCCATTGTCGGTTAAAACCACTACAGGAATATTTGGATCTACCGGATCATTCAAGGTGTTATAAGTCCAATCGTTGGCTCTAACCTTACCTTTTTGGGTCACAATCTTTTTCCCCTTTTCAACAAAGACATTCGAAACGTTTACAGCCTCATGCAATAACCCTCCCGGATTGCCTCTCAAATCCAAAATGATTTTTTCAGCACCTTGCTCCATCAAGTCAAGTACCTTAATTCCAATTGACCTTCCCACATTCTGAGTGAAACTAGTCAATCTCACATATCCGATATCATCTGTAACCATACCTGCATAAGGCACGCTATCAACTGCAATCTTCTCTCGCTTTACTTCTACGTCAAACATCTCTATCTGGCCAAATCTCTTAATTGTTAGTGTTATCGCGGAATTTGACTGTCCTTTCATCAAATACTTCACTTCCTCTTGAGATTTGCCTTCTAGAGCAATACCATTAATTGCGTGAATTTCATCTCCAGCCCTCAGTCCAGCTTCTTCAGCAGCAAACCCTTCATAGGGCATGATAACAGTACTTATTCCGTCCTTGCGCTCTACAATCGCTCCAATACCGGAGTACTCACCGGTCGTCATCATCCGATAGGTCTCTATTTCGTCTGCACCAATGTAGTTTGTGTATGGATCAAGGGTCTCAAGCATATCATTGATGCCTGACTCAATTAAAGTTGTAGGATTGATCTCATCAACATAATGCGCATTTACTTCTTTGAAAAGCGTCGCGAAAATGTCCAGATTCTTGAGTATCTCAAAGTATCGATCTGAGGAAGGTTTTACTGCAGCAGCAATGACAATAAATCCTACAATGATTGGGACCAAAATCTTCACTTTTCTAATCATATTTCTCCATTTAGTCCTCGATTACGTTCGAGGCAGTGTGCTAATTTACTGGCTTTCATTTGCCAATGACTGTTCGAATTTACTTATTCAATAGTTTCCAAACGTTTCAAGCATCCGATTAGTTGAGCTTGAATCTCTTTAAATGACAAAATGTCTTTGGAAAGGTATATGAAAGCAATTCTATACTTGGGAACACCAGCCTTCAAATGCAATGAATGCTTATTTATTCGATACGCTTCTCTGATTTTGCGTTTCAGTAAATTTCTCTCAACCGCTTTTTTGAAGTTCCTTTTGGGAACGGAAATGAGTACCTGTGTACATTCTTCTCCTTCGATTAGAAGGTACCGGACTTGAAAAGAATTCAAATAAAAAGAGGAACCTCTTTTGAAGAGTTCCTCTATTTTTTTCTTTCCAGTAAGCTTTTCAGCTTTGGGAAAGGTATATCTAAGTGGCCCCATAGGCCTCAATTTTTTTATTTCTTGTGGATATCGTCAGAAACGGTAAGTCTTTTACGACCTTTTGCTCTTCTTCTAGCAATCACAGATTGTCCATTGACGCTTTCCATTCTTTTTCTGAATCCGTGCTTGTTTTTTTTCTTTCTTACTGAAGGTTGAAATGTCCTTTTCATAATATTTCTATTTCGTTCTTAAAAACGGACTGCAAAGATAGATAAATACAAACCCTCCCTGCAAGTTTTGCAAAAAAATAATAACTAAGAAATCAGAGATTAGACTCGATCAAAGGCTGGATAGTATTTCATTGAGATGATCCTTGTTTAGTCGTGGACCGTATTTACTAACCACTTTTGAACTTGCTGCACTTGCCAGCCTCCCCGCCTCCGCATGAGTTTTTCCATTATTAATGGCATATAAGTACGCTCCAGCAAACATATCACCCGCACCTGTTGCATCTACTGCATCTGTAGGGAAAGGGGTTATTTCGTGATATTTTGAACCATCGTATACCAACGCACCATCTTTCCCCTTTGTGATTACAAACTCATTTGCAACTTTCTCTAATGCCGACTTAGCAGCATCCATTCCTTGAACGCCTGCAAAGAGTTCCGCCTCCTCTATGTTACAAAAAAGTAGATCGACTCCATCACCAACGATTTCTTTCATTTGATCATTGAAATACTTAACCATAGAAGGGTCAGAAAATGTAAGACTCACTTTTACTCCATTTTCTTTAGCAACTCTCTTCGCTTCCCTCATTGCTTCTAAACCACTCGGTGAGGACACCAAGAAACCTTCCATAAAAAGAAAGTTGGAGTCCTTAATCGCCTGCTCATCTAATTGTTCCTTGGAGAAATCGGAGGTGATCCCCAAATATGTGTTCATCGTGCGTTCCGCATCTGGAGTAATCATCACCAGGCACTTACCAGTAGTACCTTTGAAGAGGTTCTCAGTATCTAGGTTAGTTTCTATTCCTGCCTCTGAAAGGTCATTGACGTAGAGTTGCCCATCTTCATCGTCTGCTACCTTGCATGTGTAAAAGCCTTTTCCGCCAAATTCAGCAAGACCAAAAATGGTATTGGCTGCTGATCCACCACCTTGTCGTTTTTTAACTTTTCCAGCCACCTCTTTTAGTAGTACGCCCTGGCGCTCCTCATCAACCAAGGTCATGAGGCCTTTTTCAACATCATTATCCTTGAAAAACTGATCCTCAACTTCAATCTCATAATCTACCAAGGCATTGCCAATTGCACATACGTCAAATTTCTTACTCATTGCTTTTTGTCGCTATCTGGGCTCTATCCGGGTAATCTGTAATGATTCCATCTACTCCCCATTCAATTAATTGTTCCATATCGGTGACTTCATTGACTGTCCATGGAATTACTTTCATCCCAGCAGAACGAATCTCACCAATAATTTTCTGCGAAAGTAATCGATAATATGGTGAATATACCTCGGGCACGAATCCCAAAGAATCTACATTCGTCTTCCACGACAAATCGTTCTCTATTAATAGTACCAAAGGCACTTCTGGATAGGTACCGTTAAAATATTGCAAAGTTCTGAAATCAAAAGACTGAATGGTAATCCTTGATAGCATCGCATTGTCTTTAAGCAACTGATACACCAGCTCAGAAAACACTTCCGGAATTGGATGAAAAACACTATCTGTCTCCTTCTTTGTTTTGAGTTCAATATTGTAGCTGATGAGGTCTAGCGTATCCAGTACAGATATGCTATCAAAAACTTCTTGTAAGGTTGGTTTATGAGTTGAAACTGGGGTTTGTGACGGATACGTTGGATTTACCTTTGACCCACAATCGCATTTTTTAATGTCAGCATAGTTGAGCTCATATAGGTTGATTACTGAGTCCTCAGGAATTTCGTTTCCAACCGAATCCAGACAAAATACATGAGAAAAATACGGCTCGTGACTCACAACTAATTGGCTATCCTTAGACACAGCTAAATCCAGCTCCAAGGTCTTAACACCAAATTCCAATGCTTTTACAAAAGCTGGCAGACTATTTTCGGGAGCTAAACCTCTTGCACCTCTGTGCCCCTGCACTTCCACAGCTATTGACTTTTCATCATGCTGGTATGTACAGCCAACAAGAAAACACAATATCAGCCAATTTTTCCTAAGTATGTTTTTCATATGAATTCCCTTAAGCTAAGAATTTAATTCTGGTAAAAATGTAATGAAGAGATTCCTCGTTTATAACTAAACGATAGAAATCACTATCTCCCAATTGCTCAGGCTCATATCCGCTTTGCTTTAGGTATTTCCTACTGATTCTCTTATCGAACCAATGTACCAAACGAATCTTATCCCCTTCAATCTCTAGGCAAGTCATTCCTCTTTTGCCCACTACGCAACCGGAGTTGAAAACACATGGGATATGAAAAAGTGTATTGTACACATAGCTCTGAAAGCTATGATCCTTGTGCTCCCTGTAGTATTTCTTGAGCTCCTTTTTTAAGATTTTGATTTCAACCGTTTTTTCTTCATCAACGACAGCAGCATTGGCGTAATCTCTACACAACTGCTCGATCTTGTACTTAAGGCGGTCGACTTTATCCAAGGATTCGAAAAGAGGGCGATGCGTATGCCCTATTACTGAGGCCACCTTATTGAATGCTGAAAACCCATATACTCGCTTTTCTATCTTGTATTGTTTCCTGCTGCTATGGGAGACTGAGTAGCTTTTTATCCCTAGTGGATTTGCAAAATACTTGAGGGTAAAACCAATTACCTCGTTGTGTTCCTGATATTTCTTACTAGCCTGATGCCCATGAAAAATAAATAGGTAATGGTCCCCAAATTTTAGTTTTATCCCGTCATAGTGCTTGTAAGCAAACGGAAGATCCTTCATCAACAAAAGCTCCAGATCATGATTCCCTATTGTTTTGTAAAATGATCCTCGATTATTGAATGCATCAAACACTTCATAAATATCTTTCCAACGATCGACGATTTTTTTGATATGAAAACGTTGCAGCTCCTCAACATCCCCATTTAGAATCAACGAGTGATTTTTGGGCAGGTAGTATTTTGAGAGCGCATGCTTGAATAGGTCTGCATTTCTCTTAAAAACGTCCGTTGATCCTCCGTCTCCCATATGTAGATCTGAAAAAACGACGTACCTATCGTCACTTCCCAGTTCTAGTGTAGGAGACGTCTCAAAAAGCTTATCGAGTTTCCTATATAGCGCTTTAGTGTTGATCTGGTTCTTATTGGCCATCAATCAGTTCTACTAAGAAGAATCGACCAAATTAGATAGTATGACTAAGAAACTGACCTTTTGAGGGCAATGAGAACAAAACTTAACACTAAGGAAAAAATTACTTATTCATGGAGGACCAGTTAGTATCTGCTCGATCCATGTATCCATCAGGATCTTCATTCCAATCATCCTTCAAACTACCGGTTAGTTTGGTCATGATGTTTGATGTAAATAGGATTAGTTCACCATCCTGAATTTGCCATTGCGTCAAATCGGGCTCCATCTTTGTAGCGCTCTCAGCAACAGCGTAGGCACACCAACCTCCATATTTCGGAAGATATTGCTCAGGATTCTTTAAAAAAAGTGATCGGTTTTTTGTACTTGAAAAATAATAGGTCAAACCCTCATACTCGACTTGCTCAGATTCAACGCCCACTCTTGCTTCACCCTGCTCAAAGTACGCAACTGGATCATAACCATCTAATGCTATCCCTTCTGCATTAAATACTGGGTCTTTCGTATCTGAAGAGTCACCGGAACATGAAATGGCAAATACAAGCACTAGGGTAAGTAAAGCGATTTTCTTCATTTTATTTTTTGTTC
>JABSPG010000229.1 GCA_013214445.1 Ekhidna sp.
TACTTCCTTTTTGCCAGTTAGCGTATTCTTTAAATAGATTTCTGAATGTGATGCTTCCAATAGTGATCTATTTTTCTTTCTTATCTTAATTAAGAAAACCTGGGGATAGGCCAATGATCCTTGAATCCATCCCTCCAAAATCCTGTGGCTAGCTCCTCCTCATTACTTAAACAACTGTCAAGATCCGCTCGGATGGCCTCTTCATCCATATCCTGACCGATAAAAACGATCTCATTCTTTCTGTCACCAAAAGTCTTATCCCATCCAGCTTCGATCTCCTGCTGATTTTCGATAAAACCAGCATACTGCGTCCGCTGGTTAAATGGCATACTACTCCACCATACCCCTGCACTGTCCGCCTTAAGCGAACCTCCTGCTTGCCCCCAGATTAAAGCCTGTTCAGGTCGGGAAGCCATCCAAAAAAGACCTTTACTTCTAATTATTGTATTCGGGAATTTGTCCTGAACAAAACCAAAAAACCTGACGGGATCAAACGGCTTTCTGCTTCTGTATTCAAATGAGCCAATACCATATTCTTCTGTTTCAGGGGTGTGCTCTTCCTTATTTAGCTCTTCTAGCCAGCCAGCACTTTGCTCTGCTTCCTCAAAATCAAAAAGCCCTGTATTCAATATTTCTTTGGCCTCCACTTTGCTATACGACGACTCAATAATCTTCGCACTTGGATTAAGTTTTTTGATTGTGGACCTAAGTACACCAAGTGTTTCTTTACTCACAAGATCAGCCTTATTGAGAATAATTACATTAGCAAACTCAACCTGATCTGTTAGCAGATTTACAATGGTTCGATCATCGCCTTCCATATCTGTAAGCTCACGATCCATCAATTTTTCCGGACTTCCAAAGTCTTTAAAGAAATTAAAGGCATCCACTACCGTGACCATGGTGTCGATGTAGCTAAATTTTGATAGATCAATCCCATTCTCTTCATCTACAAAGCTGAACGTCTGAGCCACTGGAATCGGCTCACTGATACCGGTACTCTCAATGAGTAAATAATCGAATCGATTCTCTTTGGCAAGCTTCTCTACTTCTACCATTAAGTCCTCGCGAAGTGTACAGCAGATGCAGCCATTACTCATCTCCACTAGCTTTTCCTCTGTCCTGGAGAGTGTATTTTCGTTTTTCACCAAGTCAGCATCGACATTCACCTCACTCATGTCATTTACAATAACAGCCACTTTCAGACCTTCTTTGTTATGAAGGACATGATTTAGTAAGGTTGTTTTTCCTGCACCGAGGAATCCACTAAGAACAGTTACTGGTAGTTTATTATCTTTCGTCAACATCTTTTATAGTCTTTTTTAAATAAAATCTCACACTCTATCTCTAGGTCAAAGAGCCATACCCAAAGGCTACTTCATTTCGTCAATAAACTGTAGGTCTTTCTTTTGTAGGTCTAGCTGCCGATAAAAACAAGCCTTTCGATGCTTACCATCTTCTTGAAATGTATGACAGACCCCATCTCCTTGCAGAGTAACTTGATAAACAAATGCATCTTGGTCACAATCAACCAAAATATTGTCAATTGTCAAAAGATCCCCTGAGGTCTCTCCTTTCACCCAAAGCCTGTTCCGCGATGTACTCCAAAAAGTGGCAAGTCTTGTCGCTATTGTCTTGTTCAGTGCTTCCTCATTTATAGAAGCTAACATTAGCAACTGCCCAGTACTAGACTCTTGAACGGCAACAGGCAGCAATCCTCCTCTTTTTTTGAACTGAGGAGAAAATGACAACCCCTCCTCTAGATCTATAGCAGTCAGATTAGTGTCTAAATTCATTTAAGTTTTTTTCTTTCGGGGACAGGATCATATCCATGCGTACCCCAAGGGTGACATCTTGAAAGTCGCTTTACTCCTAGCATTACTCCTTTTCCTAGTCCCCATTCCTTAATCGCCTCAATCATGTATTGCGAACAGGTAGGCTGATGGCGGCAAGAAGACGGGAAGTATGGCGAAATACCTATTTGATAAAATCGGACTAACCCTAAAACGATATATTTCAGTATTCGTATCAACAGCTTAATTGTGTAAAGTCTTCCATCCTAACCATTAATAATTAAGAAATTTAGTGGTATCAATACGTAACAGAATTCTCTTCCCTCTACTTTCTTCAATACTAGGACTTCTATGCAACACCGGTCGAGTTCCTTCCTTAGGATAAATTGCTCCCTTCAAAATCAGAACCGAGCCCTCCTTTGCTTCTTGAATATGGTCCCTATCAAGCACTAACGATTCATCTTCTTCTGCTTCCCTACTTACGTTATCCTCAGTCAACCACAAGGTACCACGCCCTTTATAAGTACATAGCATTCGTAAATCATTAATATCAGTATGAAACTTCCTGCACATATTGCTACTGACTGTTGCAAAATACAACCTAAACTCACTGGATTCGCTTACCTCTTTAAATGAATGGAGAAGCTTTTGCAGATCTTCAACCACCAAAGGAGTACCAACCAGCTCGGGTTCCTCAGAAATTTCTCGAGTAATATCTTCTACAGTTCCACTAAATCGAAATTCGAAATCCCGTTGAATTAACAACTCCAACTCACTTTCTAAGGAAGAGGTATCTCGTTCATTAATTACAATATTGATATCTTCCTGATGGATAGAAGAGAAAACCTCAAAATTATCACCGATTACCCAATTTTTCGTTTTGGTTTCAAGACTCATCTGTAGGTACTAATTTCAACAGGATCAACTTTATTACACTCTTGCCTGTCTTATCAAATTCCAATTGACAATATGAGCAATAGCAATAGCAAATCCTCCGCTAGAAGTAAATAGCATTTCTTGCCACTCTCCCTCCAGCAACTGACCAGCGAGGATCAGGCCAAATCCTAGCATAGCGATCATCAACGCACCATATCTTCTATGTGTTCGATAACTACCCAACAATGAACTCGTAGCAATGAATAAGCTTAGGATAATCATACCAATTTCTATCCAATGATTATCCAGAAACTGAAGGCCAGCTAAAGGTGCGAGCGTAAGCAAGAATGGTAGCGCAGCACAGTGAATAGCGCAAAGCAGCGAAGCACTAAATCCCACAAAATCAAGGTTCCAGCTTACAAATTGATTCTTCATTGATTCTTCTCTAATTTATTGTCACAAATATAATTACCAAATGCAACACAGTTGCATTTATAAAAGTGCAAAAAATATTACCAGAGAAGTACTTTTCTTCAGAAATGGACTCAACCTGTCAGCTAGACAACTTATTGTCCCTGCTTTTGTATCAACTGTTTTTTGCCTGTGGCGAAATTCTTCTTGATTACAGCTCGATCATATAAGGTTCCTATTGCAGTGTAGGCTTCATACGTAAGCTCTGAATCTGCAATGGTGATAATCTGAAAAAACTGAGTTTGCTCGGCAGAGTTGTCCAGCTGATATCCTTGACTCTCATAAGACTTAAGTTGATCGGTATCTAACTCATACTGTTTTGGACCACTAACAGAAGTCACATAAACAGTTCCAAGCTCCTCCTCTCCAGTTGCATTGGTTGTTCTAACGGGAACATGGCCTCTAGCATAGGTATGGTCATGTCCATTCAGTACCAAATCCACGTTGTATTTATCTAATATTGGCTTCCATACTTCTCTGGCATACTTAAAATCACGTCCCTCTGCTGGCGAAAAAACAGAGTGATGACACACTACTATGTTCCATTTTGCATCACTTCCTGCAAGTTGCTCTTCAAGATATTTGGTCTGCTCCTCCAATAAATGATTCGAATTAAGTGTAATAATTCTAATGTCCTGATAGTCAGTAGTGTAAACCGTTTCATGAAGTTCCTCTGGCAAATCACCTTCGACAGGAAGAGTAAATTGCGGTTTCCATTGAATACTCAGCTTTCTTGGCTCATCCTGAAAAACTGGCCAAAACTCATGATTTCCGACCACAGGAATTGCTGTCCACTGACGATGAATAAATCCTCCTGCTTCATACCATTCCGCCCATTCCACATCTCTATGCGCATTATTTATCAAATCCCCAGCATGAATCACAAATGAAGCGTTTGGGGCTAGCTGATAGGCCTTACGAATGACTCGTGACCAATGCTGGAGCACCTCATTTTGAGCATCACCAAAATACACCAGCTGCGTCGGAGCGTACCCCGATTTCGCTGTTTTAAATTCTATCCATTCTGACCAGTGTTTGTCGCCATCTCCTACACGGTAGACATATTGCGTATCTGCCTCTAGGCCTTCAAAAACAACACTGTGATAGTTTACTCTCAGGCTCCTGTTTGCTTTGTACTGACCTAGATCGAATTGTTCCGACTTTGCAGTATAAGAATCAGCTTCAGCGGTGAATTTCGAATTCACTGTTGCTTTGGCTATTTGAGCTACTGCATTTTCAATAGTCGTATCAGTCCGCCAGGTTACAGCTCTGGTAGTACTCGGGTCTCCAAGAAAGGTTAAGATGATTCTATCCGGATCTTTACTTGGTATTTCCCAATGATGCAGACCATCATATAGATGTTGTGCAAAAACCTGAACTGCAACAAATGCAATACAAATTAATGCTAGAAGATTTTTAGTCATTATTGATTTTTTGGAATAAAGAGGATTTCAGAGTAATTGGTAAAACTCATTTCTGAGCGCTTCATTCTCAAATTTGCCGCCATACTGCAGCGTACTTGTTCTACTTGTTTTGTCATTAACCCCACGGGTAGAAACACAAGTATGCTCCGCTTCTACCACAACCATTACGTCTTCAGTTTGCAGCGCCTCAGTCAACTCGTTGAATATTTGCAAAGTCATTCGCTCCTGTACTTGTGGTCTTTTGCCGTAGTATTCTACAATACGATTAATCTTTGATATGCCGATCACCTTTCCTGAAGAGATATAAGCTACGTGTGCCCTCCCAACAATGGGTAGAAAATGATGTTCACATGCCGAAGAAAAAGTAATGTCTTTTTCTACCAACATTTTATCATACTGGTATTTATTATCAAATACAGATAAGGACGGTTTGTTTGCTGGGTTGAGACCATGAAACATTTCCTTGACGTACATCTTAGCAACCCTATATGGCGTACCTCTCAAAGAATCATCGGTCAGATCCAGACCCAACTCATCCATAATCCCTGCAAAGAGTTTCTCAATATTATCGATCTTTTCTTTATCTGATTTTTTGAAAGCATCTGCTCTCATAGGTGTTTCCAAAGATCCAGAAACATGAGCTTCACCATTTAACTCATGGTTTAGTCGATCTTTTAACTGTATATCTTCTTCCTTCATATCCATTTTTCTTGACCCTTCTTACTTAATCCGTCTAGTTCTTAATTTTCAAAATCCAAGTAAAGCTTACTTGCCTGTATACCTTCATTATTTTGATATTTGCCACTCTGGTAAATATCATATTCGCCATTAAGGTGGTGATAGTAGATCTGACAAATCTCGACTTCCGGATAGATAACCAAAGGTTGGACAACAAATATCTCAAGTGTCCAAAAACCATTGAATCCAACATCTCCAAAACCAGCTGTCACATGAACAAACATGCCCAATCTACCAATACTACTTCGTCCTTCTAACATGGGTACGAAGCTATCGGTTCGCGTATGCTCAATTGTTCTTCCCAGATACAGCTTATTTGGCTCCAGCTTTAATCCTGTTGGAGGTATGACGAGCTTTGAGGCCTTGTTTTCAACTTTCATATCAAGGACCTCATTATCGTAAACCATTAGTTCATCGTGAAGTCTTAAATTATAACTGTTCGGATTCAACTGATCCTCATTATAGGGAACGATATCAATGTCCTTTCCCATTCGCTTAGCTATTTCTAATCCGCTCAGTATCATAGTTGTTTTTTGCTATATAAATGCGCAAAGCTATACTTAAACATAATAAATTCAATATGGTTGCGCCTGTTGAGAGCGTTGAGAATGATCAAGAAAATGACACAACCATTTTGCGGCTTATGACAAGAGAATTGCCCACTCAAACTACAACCTCTTCCCTATCAATTTTTGCGCTTATCCTTAAATTTTGTTAATCCATAAAAATCATTTCAAACCGTTCGTGCTATCTGTTAGATTTGCCAGCCAACAAAAATACGCTTGAATGAAGTGGGTAAATTCACTCAGTACATTTGAAATAGTTTTAGTAGCGACATTCGTCTTGCTATACATTGGATTCCTGTTACGCGTAATAAAAACAACGAATCGACTGGGACTGCCAAGTCGAAGGGTAATTATCAAAACAATTGTTCGTTCAATTTACTTTGCTGCCATCCTTATTGCTTTACTAGGCCCAAGTTTTGGCGATACAACAAGAGAAGTGAAAACTGTTGGCAAGGACATCTTCATTTGCATGGATTTAAGTCAGTCAATGAATGCCAGAGATGTGCAACCCGCTAGACTTGAAAAAGTGAAATTTGAATTAAAGAATATTGTAGAGGCTTTTAGTTCTGACAGGATTGGCTTAATTATGTTTAGCAGCGAGGCGTATATGCAGTGCCCACTTACCTACGACAACAACGCACTTAATCTATTTATCCAGACTTTAAACACAGACATGGTACCAAACTATGGTACCGATTTTGGCCCTCCGCTGGAAATGGCTACAGAAAAATTAATAGCTGACGATACTGTCTTGACCCGCTCTAAGTCTAAAAT
>JABSPG010000023.1 GCA_013214445.1 Ekhidna sp.
CAATGAATGTTGTCCCTTTATCCACTTCACTATTTACCTCGATTGTTCCTTTATTGAGCTTGACAAAATCGTAAACCAATTGCAGACCAAGACCCAAACCGGTTTCACCAGAAGTCCCTTTGGTTGATAGCTTTTCATTCAACTTGAACAACTGTTGCAAACTCTCTTTAGACATACCAACACCGGTATCCGATACTTCTATTTTTGCTTTATCTCCATCTACATAGGCCTTAATGGAAACACCTCCTGATTCCTGAGTGAATTTTATTGAGTTAGTTACCAGGTTTCTAAGAATTGTGGAAGTTGTATTCCTGTCTACATAGAGCTTGAGTTCCTCCTCGATATCGTACGATAGCTTGATGCCCTTAGAAGTGGCCATCTCCTCAAATAATGAAGACATGTCATCTAGCATAAATCTCATGCTAATCTCCTCAGGCATGTATGGGAAGTGTCCTCTCTGGTTCAATGCCCAAGTCAGCAGGTTATTTAGAAGTTTGGTTAGGCTTCCAATGGATTGATCCATTTTATCAATCATTTCCATTGATTGCTCTGGTGTCCCCTTTCTCATATAGATTCTTGAGATCGTGACAAGACCAGAAAGTGTATGAACTGGACCTCTCAAATCATGCGAAATAATAGAGAAGAACTTATCTTTTGTCTGGTTAAGTATTTGCAAGGAATCTTTCTGTTCCTGCAATTGCGTATTCAATCTATTTTTTGTCTTTAAGAAAGAGTAAACAATAATTAAGAGGATAATAAAAACAACAAGTAAAATCGACCCAATAACGATAATCACTTGATTTTTTTCTTTCTCAGACGTCAAAAAATCGACCTCTGCTTGCTTGCGTCCTACCTCATACTCCGTGCGAAGGTTTGCCAATTCTTGGGTCGTCTTCACATTTTGAATGCTGTCACGAAAGGCAAAATAATCCGACTGATAGGCTAATGCACTCTCATAGTTCTTTTGTCGTTGATGTAATCTGTACAAGATGAATGAAGCGTCTCTGACTTGTTCTTTCAGACCTTCAGACTTTGCCAGCTCTAACCCTTTCTTAGTATACTTAATTGCTTCAAGATCATTTCCCTCTTCTAGAAAAATATTACCTAATTGATTGTAGTAATCGGCCATGCCATAGGTATCACCTAAAGGTTCTAGCAATTGTATGGCTTTAAATAGGTCGGTCTTAGCTCGAGTGATGTTGTTACGCTTCCAATAGATCAATGCTCGATTTCCGATGATGTAAGCTAGGCCTATGTCCATACCTATATCTTGCAATATTGGCTCGGCTTCATTGTAATAAGCCATTGCCGAATCATAACGAGTAGTTAGATAATAATCGTATCCAGTATTAAGAAGTGTTAGCGCCAACTGTTGTTTACCCCCAACCCTTCTCAGAATTGCAATTGTTTTTGATCCGTACAAAAGTGCATTTTCAGAATCTCCATTCTGAGTGTAACAATTAGAAATTTCAGCGTAAATCTCAGCGACCAGATTCAAGTATCTATCATCAGCTTGCACGGTACTTGCAGCTAAAAATTGAAATTTTAATGCATCTTCCAAATCTCCCATTAGCCTATGACCAATGCCAATATTTGTGTAGGCTTTAGCAATAAATTCAACACTTCTGTTTTTCTCTGCAATAGCCAAGAGCGCATTGCCGTATCGCAAGACATCAGTTGGAGAATCTGAGTAGGCAGATAGCCAATACAGTACAGACATTTCCTGTTCAGTAGAGATCTCTCCCTGCCCAATCAACCTTCGTAAGCTATCAGTCTTTAACTCGTTTTGGCCGTAGGCCGTGTTTACGACGAATACAAAGAATAGTAGGTTAAAAAACCTACGAAACATGCAAGCAACCACTATTTTGAAACGCTAGCACTTCTTTCAGATCCCTTTACCCTAATCTTTGGATCTAGTCTAATCGACTCTCCAGTGTAGCCATCGTATTGATATAAGATGTCATACTTTAATAGCACTTCCTTGTCATCATAACTATCCTCTTCATCATCCGTCTCGTCTCCTTCCTCAGTATCATAATCTTCTTCTTGGTTAGCTGCAACTTCCTCTCTTGTAGGAACTCTTAGTAGCCATAAGCGACCAAAGTTGATTTCTTCAGGAAACACTCGAAGGAATTTCTCAGCCATTGCATCAAATTCTACTCCATCCAACTCGGACATACCTGATCCAGAATACCAAAAAATCCATTCTCCATAGTCAACAACGGCGGTTATTGATTCTTCACCCAAGACCTGATACCCTTCGTAATCATCTCGGTTGGTATCAAAGTACACTTCACCATCCATGTATTTGAATACGGTAATGGAATAGCTCTGATTTCTTCTCCCTCCTTCTTTCTTAAGGAAGTCATCTACTAGGCTTGATGCTTCTGTCAGATCCTGATCTATTACATCCGTTTGCTGGGTAAGCTCCTGTTCTTGGCAGGCAAAGATGACCATAGATATTCCAGCTAAAACTAAGGCGATCTTTTTAGTAAAGTGTTTCATTAACGTGTTTAAATAGTTATGTACAAATCAGGCGATCGGAGTAAAAGTAATACAGGAATATGACGCTTGCTATAGATACCTGTTACCGTTATTCTGTTTTCGGTAAACAATTCAATAAAAGCTATGAATATCGTAAAAGAATTGATGTTTCTTCTTTTAAACCTTCGGACCTCTTTCCATACATTAGCATGATGAATCGTATTGCTATTTTCTGCGGATCAAAGGCAGGTAGAAACTCAGCCTACACAGAAGCTACAAAAGACCTAGTAAGCATAATAGCCCAGCAAAAGATTGAAATTGTTTATGGAGGCGGTGCTGTGGGATTGATGGGCATTGTAGCAGAAACTGCTTTGGCCAACGGGGGAACCATCACGGGTGTAATTCCTGAAAAGCTCTATGAAATGGAAGTGGCACACACAGGACTAACCAAACTATACCGAGTCAAAGACATGCATGAAAGAAAAGCACTAATGGCCGACTTATCCGATGCATTTATTGCATTACCCGGAGGTGTAGGAACCCTAGAAGAAATAACGGAAGTAATGACTTGGTCACAACTTGGGTATCATGCAAAACCTTGTGCATTTCTAAATACGCTGGGCTATTATGATCACTTCCTACAGTTCTTTGATCATATGGAAAATCAAGGGTTTCTGTATAAGTCGATTCATGAACAATGCATTATATCTAATTCACCAAGGGACTTAATCGACAAACTATTGATGTGTTAGACTTCAATTTTACGTTCTGAAACTAGGCTCAGACCAATAATGATTTTGCCTTTTTTCTCATTCTTGAGCCAAAAATTGTCATCACTGGAGAGGATAGAAAATAGGTAAATCCTGCTACCACAAAATTGATTTGATCACTTCCAAAGGGCTCGATGAATGCAATAAGACCAGACAAGAAGGGAATGGAACCCAACAATAGATTGGTCCAAATGCTAATTTTTGTCAAGTAAATCTCGTATTGACTAAGTTCTAAGTCAACTCTCCTTTTATATGCATGTCGATACAACAATGCCAACGAGCAAAAAATGATTGCAGCACCAAAACCATAGGAAGTCATGAGGAACGATGCATCCATATCTTTTGCATACTGCTCATTAAACCGAGTAAAATCATCAATGATGATACTTCGATACAACTCAAAAAGTAAGGTCATCAAAAACTTAAGTGGATACACGTAAATCAAAAGTACAAACAGAGAAAAAGTGTTGATTACCACCGTCTTAACATCCTGCAGTCCATATCTGATGAAAAAGATATAGTGCTGGTACCAGATCACAACGATCAATACTACACATAAAAAGAATGGCAAAATATCCCTGAAAGATTCCTTGAGCTGTGCAAAGGACTCAGGAACTGAAGAGGATAATATGACAAGCGTCACAGCAAATGCAAACACTGCATCACTGAAAGTTTCAATACGAGTCTGATTCAATCCTCGATAAGTGAAGTTTGGGTCATGTCCCACCAAATGGTTCTTTATTTCTCTCATGTAGGAAGCTTTTGATCTATCAATGATAATGATTCATAGGAAACTTTTCTAGTCGGCACAGCCTTCCAGACCTCTCGCTATTTATTGGAATTCTTCAATAAAACATCAGTATTAGACGTTATGGTTTTTATTTTGTGGATATCTTCTTGTAACCTCAAATCCACCAATTGCACACAAAAACGAGAAATCAGTGAAATCAACCATATCAAACTATAAATCTTACTTTTTGCTTTGCCTACTTTTTTCTGTAGCCATTTACAGCGCTTCCGGTCAGAGTTTTTTTTCCATTGAAATCTTACCAAACTCAAGTAAGTATGGATCTGTGAGCACCCGTTTGGTACCACAAGAAATTATCACTAAGATTCAGGGCGAGAACTTTAAATTCGATGAATGGTCTTCGTTTTTCAGTATAAAATCGAACCCTAATGAGGCTCCAGTCAGAGGTTCCTATAGAATAGAAAATAACAACATTGTTTTTCGTCCCATGACTAAACCTGATCCTAAGCTCAGGTATCTAGTAACCTTCTCCTATCAAGCGCTTTCGATTGTACTTTCAGAGGAACTGGAAGAGCAGTCAGTCTACACGGACATTGCATCTTTTGCACCTCCAGAGAGTACACAACCTGAAATTGTTTCTGTCACTCCGGATCTAGAGATAGTACCTGCAAATCTTATACGTTTTTATGTTTTCTTCTCAGCTCCAATGGGAAATGAAAACCCGTACAACTTCATCAACATTAAAGATAAAAATGGCATATCACTTGAGGATCCATTTGTCATTGTCCCCGAAGGCTTGTGGAATATTGATAGAAATAGGTTGACACTGCTGCTGCATCCAGGGAGTGAAGGTGATGATCTAGTTGAAGGTGATGTGCTGAGGGCTGGAAATGACTATCAACTGGAGATCGATGAGAACTGGAAAGGGGCAAGTGGTCAAAAACTAAAAGAGAGCTTTACTAGGGAGATAAATGCCACCAACCCATTGAGAAGGGCGATCAATGTTAACCTATGGGCTCTTAGAGCAGAGCAGAATCAGTTGGCCAGCCTGACCATAGTAACAGATCACCCACTTGATCAACCTTTGGCAAAACGGATGTTGTACATCAGAAACAAGCAAGGACAAATCCTTCCATCTCAAGTGGAATTTACTAGCCCGGAGAAGCTGAGAATACTGTGGAGACCTGAAGGGTCCACAGAGCTTGAACTTCATATCGACCACCGTTTAGAAGATGTCTGCGGCAATACTCCTTTGTATGCCTTTGACAAACAAGACGAAGCAAAAACTCAATCAGGCGAGATTATGCTCAATTTCAAAATAAACTAGGAACAAAAAAAGGAGTACCGAAGTACTCCCTAAAGCCGATACCAATATGCTGGTTGGATCGAGCTTTGATTCGACTCTCATCGAATCTAATCACCGCCTAATTTACTCGCCTGTAAATGTAGATGGTAAATATACCAACTTCAGGCACTTATACCACGAGATGCCAATTAAAATGGATGGTTTTTTTCTTCATTCATGAGTTAATTTGCCGCCATGCAAAACGCCACTTTGGGATTTCTGTTCTTATGGAGCGTACTTTTCTTTGGTACCGTAGACCGTATTCAAAAGGCGATCGAAAAGAGAGAGTATGAAAAAGCTGAAGAATTAATTGTAAAGGGGCTAGTAAAAGAGCCAATGAATCCTGGCATTAGTTACTATCTAGCAGTACTACTATTTGATCAATCATACGCCAAATACAGTATCGACTCAGCTAGAGTCACCATTCAATCGGCAATAGAAAAATACAACAAGGCTGATGATGAATTAAAAGAGGATTTACTGGAAGACAATATCTCAAAAGAAGTATTGCAAAATCTACTAGAAGATATCAGAGATGTAAGATTTACCAACACACTGAGTAATCTATCAATTGCAGCTATCAAAGAGTATCAGTCAGAATTTCCAAATTCCATCTACGATGATATCCTTCTCTATAAGACAGATAGCATTCAGTTTGGTATAGCCAAAGCACAGCGTACTCAACAGGCACTTGTCAACTTTGTTGAGGATAATCCAACATCCGTTTTTAAAATGGAAGCTGATTCGATATTGGATTTTATGCGCTTTGGTGAGCTGGAAGAAAAGGGCAACTTGAAAGCATACTATGAGTTCTTGAACGATTACCCATTTACCAGCTATCGCGATCCAATAGAAAGCTACCTTTTAATGGTGTCCACAGCTTCTGGATCTGAAAAGAGTGTTGATAATTTTCTATTCCTATCTAAATCGAAAAGACTAAGAAAGCGAGCAGCAGATATTAAGTACTATCTCAATCAAGGTGCAGATCCAAAATATCACCCAAATCAAGATTCCCTAGAGAATGCTGACGAAGTAAATAAGCTTGAACTATTCCCCATCGTTGAAAAAGGATTAGTTGGTTTTGCAAATGCAAAGGGTTTGATAAGCGTGTCTCCAAAATACGCGGAGGTTTTTGAACAGTATAAATGTGAGATTGCCGATGACCATTGGATATTCCTTCCTAATGGACCTGCAGGTAAAATTCTGACAAAGGATGGTAGAGAGCTACTTTCCGATATTGAAGACTATCGTTCCCTAGACAAAAGTATCGCTCTCGTAAAAAAGAAGAACGGATGGTTCCTGCATCATAAAAGTGGTTTCCAGATTTTGAAGGGAAGTGTGGAAGATGCCGAGATTATGACAAATCAATGGATCAAAATACAGCAAAATGAAAAATGGGGATTGGTCTCCATATTTGGTTTAATCATTGCCGAAAGTAAGTATGATGAGATTTACCAAAAAGGGGAGTTTTGGATTTTTGAAAAAGACAATCTATTGGCCGCATACAATAAAAAGTTGATGCTGTCTGAGATAGAAGATAGAGGTCTCACTCTGGAATTCAAGTTCGACGATGTAGAATTTGTCAATGATCAAACAATGATTGGGTTTAGAGGAAAGCGTGAGTGCATGCTAAATTCTGATCTTCAATTCTTAATACCTTGGGGGGAATATGAAATCTACCCCGAAAAATCCTACTGGTATTTAAAGTCTAATTTGGGGTATCAGCTCTATGATCAAGAAAAAAGAGATATTGCTAGTGAGTTCTATACTTATTTGGAATCCAGTGCAGGATGGTTAGCTACAAAAACTGATATAAGGTGGAATCTATGGAATAAGAATAGTGCTGAACCAACTGAAACCGGGTATGATTCCATAAAGGTTGTAAATGATTACGCCAGCATTCTAGTAAAGAATGAAATAAGTGAAATCCTATATACCAGTGGCAAACGTTTGCCTCTAGAAAACGCCTCCCTCACAAGGTTCTCAGCAAAACCGGACTTTGTGAAAATCGATCAAGAAAGTGGAGAAACCCAAGTTTTAGATCAATGGGGAGAGATCATTCTGGTAGGTGAGTATGAAGAGATTACCTTCATGAATGACACTTTGATAAAGTTCCGTATTGATGGAAAACATGGACTATCCAATACCAGTGGCAAGGTCATTCTAGAACCAGTTTTTGATAATTTGAATGAAAAAGATGGATTGGTGCTTACTCTTCAAGAAGGGAAAATTGGGAGCTATAACCTCACTAGTCAAGAATTAATTTCTACGACTTATGAAACAAGGATAACGAAGCTAACAGATAAATATATTGCACAAAAGGACGGTCTGCTAGGACTGATAAACAGCGCTGAAGAAGAAATTTTATCATTTGCCTACGATGAAATTCAAATCTGGAATGACACGAGCTACCTTGTAAAAAAAGGACAATACTATCAAGTCATAGATCAAGAAGAAGAACAACTCTATCCTGAAATGGAATACTTAAAAAAGATCATTGAAAATGATGATGAGTCCATCTACAGATTCGTAAAGGATGGGAAGTACGGATTAGTAAGCAATATGGTGGGGGAATTTCTAGAACCAGAATACTCCGATATATCCAATATTGGAAGTGCATCAAACCCCGTGCTGTTTGCAGACCAACACTTGAGCAGAGCAGGGTTTCATGTAGTCTCTTATCTCAACCAGAGTGGGGACTTGATCCTGTCTAGGGCTTATACAAAGGAAGAATTCGAGAAACTATTGTGCGACAACTAAATTCTGGAATATCTCATGAACCTGCTTTATTACAGACTCTGATCCATCATTTGTAATCACAAAATCGGCCATCGCAAGCTTTTCCTCTTCTGACATTTGTTTCCCGATAATCGCTTGGATATCTTGTTCGCTCCGATGGGGATCTCTGTTTAGAACCCTTTCAATTCTCAGTTCGACAGGTGCATGAACTAAAATAGTTTTGTTCAGTTCCTTGTATGAACCCGTCTCAAATAGCAATGCTGCTTCCTTTAGCAAAAGAGCAGCATCCTCATTTTCATTGACCCAGCGAATCACATCTTTTCTAACCACAGGATGAACTGCTTCATTGAGTTGTTGTAGTACACTAGCATCATGGAAAGCCTTACCAGCAATATATTGCCTGTCGAGCTTACCATTAAGATAGACCTTATCCCCGAAAAGCCGTTTTATGTCATTTATAAGAGTAGCTTCATTTTCCATCAACCATTTTGCGCGATCGTCGGCATAGTAAATGCGTGCTCCCAACACCTCAAAGACCTTACAAACAGTGGACTTTCCAGATCCAATACCGCCAGTCACCCCAAAAACAGGTAAGCTATTTGTCATAAATGACCTTTAGTTCGTCGGGAATTACCTCTACTTCAATAACTTCCTCAGGATGAAAAACCACGATCGCAGGAGCCATAGAATCTGCCGGGTTCATCAGATCTAAATCAACCATTACTTTAAAGTCCTCAGCAAAATACTCTTCCTTTAGTTCTCTTTGGACGACAAACTTTATTGTGACAGTGGAATCGCCTAGATATAGGGAGGAGTCTTCTGGGAAATTTTGAAGTTCTACAGTTGAGGATAGCTCTAATTCATCAAAACGATCGACACCAAACTTTACATTTACTGTAGGCGGATTAGAATAGATGTCAAATTGATCAGGTAATCCAAGTTTAACAAATCGATCAAAGTCTTTGTCAATGTCCTCTGCTTCGAGGGTAAATTCAAAATCTTCGCTTAGTGTATCGATAAAACTAGACGGACCATAGATAACCGCTGTATCTGGAAACAGTGCCACAGGAGTCACAATTCTAAAATCAGGATCCATACTTATTAAAGTAGAATCAATGGTTAGAATCACCTCTTTTGAGATCTTGCGATCTATGTTGACATACAAAGTATCCGTATAAAGAAAATTGATCCGATAATGATCAAGCTGGTTGGAAATAATAGGCAGAATAGACGGTCGTGTCAGATACCTTATTGCTGCCGGATTATCCAATTCGAAAATTACTGGTTCAGCAAACCAAAAAGACTCTTTGAATAGGTCCCAGCCCACACCAGAGACATCTATATCTACAAAGTCGGGTAAAGGCTTGACCGCTACTAAACTATCTGCATTATATACGAACTTGATTGACTGTTTGACTCGGTAGTTATAGTCCTTTCCTAAAGCACTAAAAAACCAGAAGGTCGTTGCTCCCAAGAATGAGAGCACAATCACCTTCCAATTACTTAGCATCTTTGGAATCATAGTATCACTACTTTTTCTTTTCCTCTGGCTTTTCGTTTAGTCGCTTACTTGCTTCAAGGGAAATTGAGGACTTTTCTATAAGCAATTTTGTTCCTCTATCTACGTCTATCAAAACTGTGGTATCGGATACTTCCACAATTTTTCCATGGATACCTCCTACGGTAACCACCATCTCTCCTTTTTTCACCTCTTCCAAATACTTCTTGGTCTCTTTCTGCTTTCGCTGCTGCGGCCTGATAAAAAAGAAGTAAAAGATTGCGATCATACCAATGATCGGCAAAAAGGAAGTAAAATCACTTCCTCCACTTGCTTGTAATAGAACTGTGTTCATTATCTGTAATTTGAAAAATAAAAACCCCCTGACTTGAACTGTCAGGGGGCAATGTTAATAAATTTTGGTCTGTGAATGAGGCTTATTGACCCTCCTTCACAACGTTTGCCTTAATTCTTACTCTCTGGGTAGTAGGCCATGTATTGGAAGTCAACGTCACAGTCTTATTCTGAACGCCAGGCTTTCCTTTACTGTTAAATCTTACTTTAATTTCTCCAGATCCTCCTACCGGAATTGGCTCTCTTGGCCACTCTGGTACGGTACATCCACAAGTTGCTTTTGCATCTGTGATTACAAGTGGCGCCTCACCATCATTTGTAAATGAGAACACATGCTCTACAACATCACCATCCTTTATGGTACCAAAATCATGCAATTCTTCTGAGAAGTTGATCGTTGGAAGTGGTCCATCAGGTTTTTCTGCAGGAGCTGCAGGCGTATTGTTTACTGCGACTGGCTGTGCAGTTGGGTTTGCTCTGGTAATGCCTCCTTTTCCCTCAAGAGCAGCAACTCTGCCTTCGAGCTTTGTAATCCTAGACTCTACGTCTCCATTCGAACAGCTAGCTGCTGCTACTGCTACTACAATTCCTAAAAAAATCTTAAACGCTTTCATACTCTTTGTTAATTAAATCTACTGTACTACAAAACTATAGCACTTATGGTTTCTTTATTCCTAATGAATTGTTAAAGCCCCAAGAATCAAGGCTGATTGGTCTGTAAGGAGGTTATTTTTTGATTTGACTAATGAGTCCATTGACATCATCAAGTAGACGCTCCGCTTTGTCTTTGGCATCTTGTACAATCTTTTCACCTTGATCTTTTGCGTCGTTTTCGAATACCGTCTTGCCATCAGCTACTTCTTCAACAAAGCCTTCCAATTGCTTCTTAAGTTTGTCTAATTGGAATGAAAGCTTGTCTCTTGTGTTAGTTCCCTTGTCAGGAGCATATAATATACCAAGTACGCCACCAGTTACCACGCCTAATAAAAATGCTAAAAAAGAACCTCCTGATCTGCTCATGATATTTTTGATTATTTGTTGTCGATAAGACCTCTTCCGCTCTTACGAATTTTACCACTCGAAGTTAGCTCACTTGATAAGACATCCAAAACGCCATTTACAAATTGTTTACTTTTTGGAGTGCTATAAACCTTTGATATTTCAATAGCTTCATTGATGGATACCTTGACAGGAATACTTGGCGAATTCATCATTTCTACTAAGCTTAACTTAAGAATCACTCTATCTGTCAATGCAATTCGATCAACATCCCAATTCATTGTTTTGCTTTGAATCATATCCTCCAAGAATTCATTCTGGTTAATCACGTCCATGAAAAGACGCTCTAGAAATTTAAAGTCATCCTCACCATTCTTAGTGAGCTCTGCAAACTCTAAATCCTCACCTTCCTGCATTCCTTTGATCGTCTTTACAACCATACTTTTAATGATTGGCTGATTTTCAGCCCAGTGTAAATGGGTCTCTTCTAGAAATGAGGCAATAACATCATTTTTAAAGATGACTCTTTTGAACAGCGCCAACACAATGTCATTCTCACCAGCATCTTCAGTCTTGAAACCTCCAAAAAAGTGCTGCAATGGCTCACTTGTTCTAATTTGCTCTCGGTACCATGACTTAATAGTGTCATGCTCATTGTCCCAGCTAACTCCAGACCGTGCTGCTTCCCTTTGCAAGAGCTGAGATTCTTTTATTTGTTGAACGAGACTATTGTCGATGAATGGATACTTCTTTTTCTCTTTAGTGATGTATGCTTTGTCTTCTTTTTCACTATCTAACTTTTCTCTTTGCTCGATCTCTACAGGAAGTAAGAGAAGCTTTACGTATGTATCCTGCAGTCTCTCAGCCTCTTTCATCATGTCATTTTTTCTGACTCTGGCCTCTTTATGCAGCATACTATCATACTCAGACAGTGCATCATTAACATTCTTTACCACATCTTCCTCAGTGTCACCTGCATCAGCAACCTGACCTTTCAAGATGTTTTGGTTGAAGAGTTTTACGGCCTGCTTCTTTCGAGCTTCAAAAAGTGCCTTGTCCGCAAAATCATGCTTAGCCGGATCTAATGCATGAATCTCTCTAAGTTGTTCCCTTTTTACTTCTTTAATGGACTCCACCGCAGTAAAATATCCATATAGTGCCTGCATGGCTTTCACTCTGAGTATTCTTCTATTTAGCATGATCTAACTTGACTCTTTTCTACTTCTTGAGTATCCGTATTTCAAATTTTTGCAGCCTTCCGCTTTTGGAGGCTGAAGTTGGTTGATTAATCTTTAAACTCCAAGTTTTACTTTTCCCACCTGATCAATACGCTGAAGCGCTAGTTCCAAGGCTGCTTCATGTGAACCGATCTTATTCTCCTCCGAATGATTCAAAACATTCATACAGACCTCATAAATGTGCTCTGTACTTGCTACCACACGGTCTTTGTTGTAATTGCCAAGGTATTCATGATACACATTTGCTATGCCACCAGAGTTAATCAGAAAGTCTGGACAATAAATAATGCCATGATCACTCAGCATGGCGCTATGTTTCTCTTCACTAGCCAACTGGTTATTTGCAGCTCCAGCCACCACATCACACTTCAACTCAGGTATGCTTTGATCATTTAGAGTTGCGCCCATCGCGCATGGAGCATAAATATCCATCTCCATCTGGAATACCGAATTTGGATCCACCACGGAAACTTCACCATGTTTATCAGTAATTGCCTTGATTTTATCTTCGAAAATGTCTGCAACAAACACACTGGCATTTTCCTTGGTCAGGTGATCAACCAAATATTTACCCACTTGACCTGCTCCTTGCACCAGAATGTTCTTTCCTTCAAGAGAATCGCTCCCATAGGCTTTCTTAGCCCCGGCCTTCATGCCCATATATACACCATAGGCTGTCATAGGGCTTGGATCCCCAGAACCACCCATATATTGAGGCTTGCCAACCACATACGGGGTTTCCATGCTCATATACTCAATATCACGCATGGTAATGTTCATATCCTCCGCAGTATAGTATTTACCATTTAAGCTGTTGATAAACTTGCCAAACCTCCTCATCAAGGCCTCACTCTTTATCTTTCTGGCGTCACCTATGATCACTGCCTTACCACCCCCAATATTCAATCCTGCAAGAGCTGATTTGAAAGTCATGCCTCTGGAAAGTCGCAAAACATCTTCTATCGCTTCTTCGTCGGAAGCATAGTTCCACATTCTTGTTCCCCCCATCGAAGGGCCTAAAACAGTATTGTGAATACCTACAATGGCTTTAAGACCAGTAGCTTCATCTCGGCAGAAAACTAGCTGCTCATGTTCAAGATTTGACATCTTATCGAAGATGCTTTCTGATTTTACTTGGGGCTGGGTTTCAATCATAATTATGAACTTTATTCTATTTTTAAACCTTCTTTCTGGGTTACTGTTGCATTAGTCTATAAAGACCTAGCAAAAATATCTCTTTTTCACCAAAACCACTTGGATATCAGTACGTTATAAAATTTCGTGAAAGATTTAGGATACCTCAACAAATACTTAGTTAAATATAAATTTCACCTAATTTTTGGTGCCTTATTTATCATTATTGCGAATTTCTTTGCGATTGTTCCTGCTGTAATCGTCCGCTACGCTTTCAACATTTTAGATCGTAGCTATGGTATTTTTTCCTCCTTTGAAGGGTTTGACCTTCAGTATAACACCATCGAAATCATTGGATCTAGCATCATCATCTTGGCAGCACTGATTCTGATTTCTGCCTTACTACGTGGCGTCTTTTTGTTCTTCATGAGACAGACCATCATTGTAATGTCTAGGAGAATAGAATATGACCTCAAGAATGAAATCTATGAGCACTACCAAACGCTCCCCCTGAGCTTTTATCGAAAAAATAATACCGGGGACCTGATGGCAAGAATCTCTGAGGATGTAAGTAAAGTGCGCATGTATATTGGTCCTGCGATCATGTACGGCATTAATTTGGTCACCCTCGTTGTAATGGTTATCCCCTATATGATATCCATAAACCCCACACTGACCTTCTATTCATTACTCCCGCTACCAGTCCTTTCTGTCAGCATATATTTTGTGAGTAGTATCATCAATAAAAGATCAACAGAGATACAAGAAAGTCTTTCTGGTCTCTCAACTTATGTTCAAGAAGCATTTTCCGGAATCAGAGTAATAAAAGCTTTCGTTAGAGAAGAAGAACTTGCCAAGAATTTCGAGACAGAAAGCATTGACTACAGAGATAAGTCTTTAAAACTGGCATTTGTACAGGCACTGTTCATGCCATTGATCATGGGACTTATAGGGATGAGTGTGATTCTAACTGTGTGGATCGGATCCATCCAGGTTTTTAATGGCGAGGTAAGCACTGGTAACATCGCAGAGTTTATCATCTACGTGAATATGCTGACATGGCCTGTCACCGCTCTTGGGTGGATAACATCTATTATCCAAAGAGCTGCTGCCTCGCAGCGAAGAATAAACGAATTCATGGATACCAAAACCGATATAGTCTCTGAAAAGAGTCTTGAAAAAGAAATTGAGGGAAATATCGTTTTTGACAAGGTGAATTTCACATATCCTGATTCTGGTATTCAAGCACTTAAGGATGTCTCGTTCGAAGTAAGACCAGGGGAGTCTATCGCCATTGTAGGCACTACCGGATCGGGAAAAAGTACAATAGCCAATCTGGTATGTAGATTGTATGATATTTCAAGCGGACACCTACATATCGATGGTATAGATGCAAAAGACTTCAGTATTTCTTCCTTGCGATCTCAAATTGGTTATGTACCTCAAGATGTCTTTCTGTTCTCTGATACAATTGAGAATAACATTTCCTTTGGAAATAGAAAGATGACAAAAGAACAAATCGAGAAGGCTGCTGAAGATGCTGATGTCCTAAATAACATTAAGGACTTTAAGGATGGATTTCAAACCAGGCTTGGTGAGCGTGGAATTACGCTTTCAGGCGGCCAAAAACAACGAGTTTCTATCGCACGCGCTATAGCAAGAGAACCAAAAATTCTCATACTTGATGATGCTCTGTCTGCCGTTGATACAAAGACTGAAAACTCCATCTTAAATGCTATGCAGCGGATTATGCTAGGGCGTACCTCAATCATCATTTCTCATCGAGTGTCATCGGCAAAACTGGCTGATAAGGTAGTTATGCTAGATGATGGTATAGTAATAGAGCAAGGAACGCACGAAGAACTCCTACAAAAAGACGGGGCTTACAAAGAGCTGCATGACAAACAATTGATAAGTGAGGAGGTGATAAACTAAATCCTCCAGCTACTTTGCCCAGTATTCTACGCTAAAACTTCCATCAGGATAATACAACTCAAAAGCGACAGGAAGTAGTTCTTCTCCTTCACCTTGTGCCTTTGCTTTCATAAGCTCGGCAACTTTCTCTGGTCTGGGACGCACAAGTTCGTGCATCGTCATAAATATCTTAAATGTTTTGTTTGTCTGAAACTCTCTGTACGTATAGCCCGCAGGCACTCTCAAAACATCTACAATCTCATCGTTGGAAGAACCTATGAAATAGTGAGCTGAATCGATTCCTATGGTGTCATTTTCAAAAAATATGACAGTCAACATCCCATCTAGTTTCCCTGAATCTACTTGGGCTCTTGCTTCCTCGATGCGATTTTTGAAATCTACGTATCTAAATTTTTCCAGATATTCTTTACCTACCACCGTGCGCTGCTTTCCTTCCATGACAAAGACTTCTACTTCATCAAATCCACCTAAAGTGCAATAGGTACTGACACCAACGAAAACAATGCAAATAGCTATTACGGATAGATAAAATCTCTTTGTTCGCATGATTCAAATTTAGAAATCAAATTAGATTGCTCCTGCTACCTCTTTATACTGCATTTGATGAAGCTGAGAATAATGTCCATCTATATCAAGTAGGGCTTCATGACTACCTTGCTCAACAATCCTCCCCTTATCCAAAACCAATATCTGCTGGGCGTTCTGAATTGTAGATAATCTATGAGCGATCACAATTGAAGTTCTACCGTGCATCATCTTCTGAATTGCCTCTTGAATTAGTTCTTCTGTTTCCGTATCTACCGAAGATGTAGCTTCATCAAGTACAATTATCTTGGGGTCATAAACCATTGCTCTGACAAATGATATCAGTTGCCTTTGACCTACCGACAGGGTAGCCCCACGTTCCATTACATTGTAATCAAATCCACCAGGAAGTTTATCAATGAACGACAATGCCCCCACCATCTCGGCAGCTTTTCGCACCTGATCCATGGTTATTTCTGGATTGCGAAGGGTAATGTTATTGAAAATGGAATCTGAAAATAAGAAAACGTCCTGAAGAACGACAGCTATATGATTTCGAAGGTTTGAAAGGTCAAACTGTCTAATATCTGTACCATCCACCAAAATGTGGCCCTTGTTTATCTCGTAGAATCGACTTAGCAAATTGATGACAGAGGATTTACCTGCTCCCGTAGCTCCTACCAAAGCAATCATATTACCCTGCTCCACCTTAAAACTAATATTGTTCAAAACATAGTCTTCTTCCACGTATGCAAAAGAGACATCCTTGAATTCAACTTCTCCTTTTACATCATCAGGGCTGTAACTCCCATTGTCCTGAATGTGATCATTGTTATCTAGCAGGTCTAGAATTCTATTCGAAGAAACGATCCCCATTTGCAAAGTATTGAAGCGATCTGCAATCATTCGGATCGGGCGAAAGAACATTTGCAAGTACAGAATGAATGCGATCAGCATGCCGGGTTGAACACTGCCTTGAACCATTTGGCCACCACCATACCAGACGATGAGGCCAATCCCAGCAGCTTGAATTACCTCGGCTACCGGAAAGTAAGTGGCGTAGTAAAGGACGGATCGGATATGTGCTTTCCGATGCTCCTTATTTATTTCTTTAAATTTTTCAAACTCTCGCTTTTCACTATTAAATATCTGTACGATATTCATTCCCGTAATGTGCTCCTGAACAAATGAATTGAGGTTGGAAACAGCTGTTCGAACTTCATTGAAGGCCACCTTTACCTTCTCTTTGAAAATGTAGGTTGCGAACAACAGGATTGGTAGAAGTGACAAACTAACGAGAGTCAATTCCCAATCCATCCAAAGCATGAATCCAAGAATGACAAGAAGCTGCATTACATCAGCAATGATGCCTGCAATGCCAGTGCTAAACACCTCAGCTAGTGTCTCAATATCAGAAATGCTTCGTGTGACTAGTCTTCCGATTGGAGTCTTATCGAAAACGGAAAGCTTCAGACTTTGAATGTGTCTATACAGCTTTATTCGGATGTCCTTGATAATGTTCTGTCCTAACCATCCTGAGTAATAGGTATGGAGATACTGCACAATCGATTGTAAAATCAATAACCCGATCAAAAGCAAAATCATATCGACCAACCCTGGGTAATCTCCAGTTGCTACATCTTCGTCTATTGCTCTTTGGATGAGCATTGGTCGTAGAGGTCCAGTGACACTCAAAGTCACCGTAAGAAAAACTAAGAAATAGAAAATTCCGATGTATGGCTTAGCATATACAAAAAGCCTGCTCAATACATTCAGGTCGACAATCTTTCCTGCTACTTTTTCCTTTTCCAAATTCTTAGTCTAAATAAATATCTCTTGGGTAAATAACTTCCTGCAAGAATAGTCCTTCCGCGGGTACAGCCCTACCCGCCTTGCTTCGATCATTGCTCTCAAGGATTAACTGAAATTCTTCTATTGAGGTTTTGCCTAATCCAACATCAAGTAAGGTACCTACCATAGCACGAACCATCCCTCTCAAAAACCGATTGGCGCAAACTTCAAACAAATGATCCTCCTGTTCCTGCATCCAATGAGCATGGAAAATATCGCAATTAAAATGATTTACCTCCGTATGAACCTTACTAAAACACTCAAAGTTCTTCCATTCTTTAATTAACTCGCA
>JABSPG010000230.1 GCA_013214445.1 Ekhidna sp.
GGTTCACAAATCCTTGAGCACTGGGCAGGTGAACCTGAAATACTTAAGTCATTCGCTACGCACTATGAAACAGGGGAAGTGATGCCGGATGAACTAATTGACAAACTTTTAAAAGCCTCCAAATTCAATCAAGGGTTTGCAAATACCGAATATCTGGCGGCTTCACTATTGGATATGGACTGGCACACCATCAAAGCAGAAGAAGATCTGAAAGATGCAGATGCATTCGAAGAAGCGGCTTTAACTAGAATTGGGCTAATAGATGAGATTGCTCCACGCTATCGAAGCACCTACTTCGCACATATTTTCGCAGGAGGCTATGCGTCTGGATACTACGCTTATGTACACTCTGCGGTACTTGACTCAGATGGTTTCGAAGCTTTTGAGGAATCTGGAGATATATTCAACCCTGAACTTGCTGCAAAGCTTAGGACACATGTTTATGAAAAAGGGTCTACGGAGGAAGCAATGGAACTATACAAGCAATTCCGAGGAAGAGAGCCAAAGATTGACGCCTTATTGAAGGTGAGAGGACTAGACGGCTCCACTGATTAGTAAAAAAGTCTTAAGAAAGCGGTTCAGTTTCCTGAATCGCTTTTTTTATTCCAGCATTCTGCAATCAACCACATGAAGTTCTTTCGAACCCTCGCCATCCTATTCTTTATTGGTGCCAGTTTCATCGTCTATTCCCACCCCGACGATGAACTGGAAATCCTTGAAATGGAGCTAGGTCAGTTCGATATTCCAGACGAAGAGAGAACGGCCGAATATGAAGCAGCTCTAAAGCGTCAAAAAATGCGTCGACTCGAGGCTATGCCTGCCACAGAAAAGTTCTTCCTATTTATCAGAGCAGGGATTGAGCACATTATACCAAAGGGACTTGATCATATTTTATTTGTCTTAGGATTGTTCTTTTCAAGTTTACTTTTTAAATCCCTACTTTGGCAGGTCACTGCATTTACACTCGCCCACACAATCACATTAGCTTTAGCAGCGCTCAATGTCATTCAAATTCCAAGCAATATCGTGGAACCGGTAATCGCACTCTCAATCGTGTGGGTTGCTTTCGAAAATTGTGTATTTAAACAAACCTCCAAATGGCGCCCTTTTGTGGTGTTTGCTTTTGGCCTATTACATGGATTAGGCTTTGCTTCAGTGCTAAGTGACTATGGATTACCCAAAAGCAGCTTTATACCTTCACTGCTAGCCTTCAATATTGGAGTAGAGCTTGGGCAGCTTTCGGTGCTATTGGCTGCCTTTGGGGCTGTATGGCTCATTCGAAAAAAAGACTGGTACCGCCAACGGGTACAGATTCCTGCATCTTTTATCATTGCCTTGATCGGACTATTTTGGTTTATTGAGAGGGTCTTCCTCTAACATTTTATCACAAAACATTTACAACCATGAGATCTCTATCTTTCTTATTTTTTGTATGTCTTTCCACGATCAGTTTTTCGCAAGACCTCACAACTTTCATCCTTGTCAGGCATTCAGAAAAAGCAAAAGACGGTACGCAAAACCCTCCGCTTAATGAAGCTGGGACGATCCGATCTTCAAATCTGGCAGAGATGCTTTCCAATCAGCCTGTGGCTGCTTTATATGCTACACCATTCAAACGAACGATCGAGACGCTTCAACCAATTGCAGAAATTCAAGATCTGGAAGTGCAATCATATGAACCACATGCCACTGAAGAATGGCTGAAGTCCTTAATACAGAAGCATATGGGGGGAACTGTGGTGATTGCAGGTCATTCGAATACCATCCCAGGTTTAGCAAACTCGCTAATTGGATCAGAGGTCTTTACTCAATTCGACGATAGTGACTATTCTAATTTAATAGTCATCGTGACTTCTACGATTGGGCAGGGAAAATTGATCAGATTAAAGTTCTGATCTTTGATAATTACCTCTCATATAAGAGCTTAACCGTTTTCGTGTTTGAGTACCTATTTTTAATGGATAACTCAAATCACAGTCATGAAAAAGCTAACTTTTCTTCTTCTATTCTCTTTAGTCTTTGTTTCCATAGTTTCGGCACAACCGCTTTGGCTTAGGTATTCGGCCATATCTCCCGACGGCAGCAAGATCGCCTTTACCTATAAGGGAGACATATACATCGTAGATAGCGACGGGGGAAATGCAACACCCCTTACAATTGATGATTCGTACGACTATATGCCTGTATGGTCACCAGATGGTAGTTCCATTGCTTTTGCATCTGATCGCTACGGCAACTTTGATATTTTTCTGGCTAAAGTTGATGGAAGTACACTAAAAAGGCTTACGTATCACTCCTCAAACGATTTCCCTAACCTGATTACCACCGAAGGAAAGGTGTTCTTTAATTCATGGCGAGTCGATATTTACAAGTATGCACAATTCCCCAACTCTCGCATGCCTGAGTTGTACAGCGTGCCTATCACTGGAGGCAGACCCACTACCGAACTCACGACCCCTTCTGAAGCAATCAGCATGACAAGAGCATTAGATAAGATCTACTATCAAGATCGCAAAGGATACGAAAATGCTATGCGAAAACATCATCAGTCATCCATCACCAGAGATATTTGGGTGTATGACAAAAATAAGGAGAAGCATACGCAGCTAAGTAGCTTCAATGGGGAGGATCGAAATCCAGTGCTCAGCCCAGACGAACAGAGTCTGTATTACCTCAGTGAATTGTCCGGCTCCTTCAATATTCATAAAATGGAAATCGGCAATCCATCAAATATCAATCAACTCACAAGCTTGAAAAAGCACCCCATACGAAACTTGACCATCAGCGAGGCAGGACTCATGTGCTTCAGCTATGATGGTGAAATCTACACCTACAAAGAAGGAGGAGATCCACAAAAAGTGACTATCAACATCAATAGCATACGAATGAACCTCGAAAGAGAAACAGTACCCATTTCGTCCGGAATAACAGAAATGTCAATGTCCTCTAATGGAAAAGAGTTTGTGTTCGTCAAACGAGGAGAAGTCTTTGTTTCATCGGTAGATGGCGGCACAACGAAACGAATCACCAACACTGCTGAGCAAGAGCGTTCAGTGAGCTTTAGCCCCGATGGAAAATCAATCCTGTATGCTGGTGAACGTAATGGAAGCTGGAATATTTATCAAACTACACTCACATACGAAGATGAGGAGTACTTCTTCAGCTCTACAGTTACAAAGGAAGAAGTTTTAGTTGCATCCGAAAAAGCGGAATTTCAGCCAGTTTATTCCCCGGATGGCAAGATGGTCGCCTATCTCGAAGATCGAACTACGCTAAAGGTCTTATATCTTGATTCAAAGAAAACAGAGACCATCTTACCTGCAGAGCGTAACTACTCCTACTCTGACGGTGATATCTTCTACAGCTGGTCTCCTGACAGCAAATGGATCGCCTCTGATATGCTAAAGCCTAATCAGTGGATTGGTGAGATAGGCGTAATCAATATAAAGACCAAAGAAGTCAAAAACATAACCAATAGTGGGTATACCCAAGCGGCACCTCGCTGGTCTTCCGATGGATCAATGATCTACTGGTATTCAGACCGGGACGGCATGAAAAATCATGGGAGTTGGGGTTCAGAGGGTGATATCTATGGCGCCATCCTCAATCAGGAGGCTTACGATGCATTTCAGTTGAGTAAGGAAGATAAAGAGCTGGCAGAAAAATCAGAAGATGAGGAATCTGAAGACAAGGATGAGGAATCTGACAAACCTGTAACAATTGAATTCGATGATTTAAGAAAACGGGTAGTGCGACTGACCTTACATTCATCGAGGCTTAGTGATGCAGTTCTTTCGAAAGATGGTGAAACCCTTTTTTACCTTGCCAGATTTGAAAAAGGTGCGGATCTCTGGCGTACCAAGCTCAGAACCAAAGAAACTAAGCTACTCACCAAATTAGGCGCTGGAAATGGCGGACTACTGATGAGTAAAGACGGGAAGTCGATATACGTGCTAGCAGATGGGGGCGCCATGAAGATTGATCCAAAGTCAGGAGATAAAAAGAGCTTAAAGTTCAATGGAGAAATGCAGCTTAAAAAGCAGCAAGAATACACCTACATGTTCAATCACATGTGGCAGCAGGTAAAAGATAAGTTTTATGTAAAAGACTTACACAATGTAGACTGGGAAGGCTACAAAGTCGACTATAAGCGCTTTCTCCCCCACATAAATAACAACTACGACTTTGCCGAAATGATGAGCGAGTTACTTGGTGAACTCAATGCCTCTCACACAGGCAGTGGCTATCGATCAGGAAGCAGCACAGCTGATCAAACCGGTTCTTTGGGTCTTTTCTTTGATGAAACATTCGATGGTAACGGACTAAAGATCGCAGAAGTATTAAAGGACGGACCAAGTGACAAAGCAGACTTACAAATTTCTGAAGGGCTGATAATTGAAATGATCGATGGAGTAAAACTCAGTCCTTTATTGAATCACAACGATCTTCTAAATAGAAAAATAAATGAACGAGTAAGACTTTCACTCTACGACCCTAGCAACAAGCAAAAGAAAGAAGTTGTTGTAAAACCAATTGGAAGGGGCAGTGAATACAATCTTCTCTATGAAAGGTGGGTTCAAAATAGAAAAAAGGAAGTATTAGAAGCCTCAAATGGTCGAATAGGCTATGTGCATGTTAGAGGGATGAACAACCCAAGCTATCGGACTGTGTATGAGGAAGTACTGGGTGAAAACTACGATAAAGAAGCCATTATCATTGATACTCGATCCAACGGGGGCGGCTGGCTACATGATGATCTTGCGACATTCCTGAGTGGTAAAGAGTATATCCGAATGGTTCCTCGGGGGCAGGATCTTGGATCTGAACCACAGTTTAAATGGACTAAACCATCCGTCGTTTTGATCGGCGAAAGCAATTATTCTGATGCCCATATGTTTCCATATGCTTACAAAGCGCTAGGAATTGGCACAACAGTTGGTATGCCAGTACCGGGTACCGGAACGGCTGTCTGGTGGGAAACGCAGATAGACCCGACCATATATTTTGGCATTCCGCAGGTGGGTATGGTTGATATTTATGGAGACTATCTGGAAAACAAACAACTTGAACCTGACGTGAAAATCAAGAACAGCTTTGAAATGCTCGTAGAAGGTAAAGACGAGCAGTTAAGAAAAGCTGTACAAGTCCTATTGCAGCAAAAGGCTGTAAAACCAGCAGACGCTACCATAGACAATGTGGAAGGCGGAAAATAGGAACCGGTCTACCAAAACAAAAGGGACGATCATCAATTGATCATCCCTTTTTTAATGATTTGGCTAGAGTATTCAGTCTATTTCCTCACCATCATTCGGTAAGTCACTACATTGTCACTGTTACCTGTGGTATCATAGAACCTCAGTAGGTAGATACCTTCCTTGTAGTCAGTTACATCTATCCTCAACTCGCCATCAAAACCGTTTCTCAGGTCTTGTCTCCACATGGTATTACCTGCCAAGTCAATCAAATCGACTCTCACATCTTGTGATTTCAAGTGTCTGTAACGAATGTTGATGTAATCAGTAGATGGATTGGGATACACTTTTAAATCCTTGAAATATTCCAAGATTACACCCAAGATCGGATCTATTGATACCGAAATACCATCTTCTGATGCGAAGGCTTCCAACTTAAAGTCTGTGTCACTGATACCAGCCTCTCCTACTTCAAACTCTACCTCTGAAGATTCATCTAACGGAATACCCGGGTATTCCACAAAGAAGCGATACGTGCCTGCAGGCAAGAAACCAAACTTGAACTCACCATTATCGTCGGTCTCTCCGTAAGCGATCAATTCAAACTCATCATCGTCTTGATCCACTCTACCACCCGAACGTTTTCTTCGCAAACCACACTTCCGCTTCGCTGCTCTTCTCCGTGCATCGATCCTCGTATTTTCATCCCCAAAGTCTTCTTCAACAATTACCTCTAATTCACCATCCCCTCCATTGTCCTCATTCAACTCTTCCGGCTCTCCCACCATACGGATATCCAATGCTATATCAGCTCTGATCTTTGCCGTATCTGCATTCTCCCATTGAATGTCATCGCCTAGATAGGTCGGGATGAAGGTCTCATCTGATCGAGGATCAATACCGCACAAGTAGTCTCCAAGCACGACATCTTGGAAAGTAAATGAAGACATTACGTTTGATGCCCGCTCCAAGGTGTCATACCCACTGGTCCTTCTCACGGTTTCCAACAATGCCCCGTCAAAGTTTTCACCCTCTATCAAATTATCCTGATTGTTAAGTAAACGAACTTGTACATCTGCCGTGGCAAACACCGTCTGAGGTTCTACTTCAATAGTTAAGTTAGGAACCAAGTTGTTCGTGACCTCCGTCCTGAACGTACCCATGCTCTCAAAGTCTATCTCTGAGATCACGCCCTCCGATCCCGCAACAACATAATCATCATCTGTCGCTATCTGTGTATCATTTTGATACCACCTGTAGGTATTGGCGCTTCCGCCTATGCCCATTCCGCCTGTACCTATCGTCAGAACATAGCTACTCAGATGTGGGATCTTGATCGGTTCATTATCCACTGTCGCTTGGTTGTATCGAACACTCGCCTGGTCTGCATAGTCCAGGTCTGTGATACTCTCCTGAGCTGTCAGTGGTTCCAGGTCTTCAAACGTCAG
>JABSPG010000231.1 GCA_013214445.1 Ekhidna sp.
AGGTTAATAGGTGGCTTCCCAGATATCAAATTGTTGGCCTGAACGAGATTTGTCTCCCAAGGCCAATTCTCGTAGGTTCATGTCTTTGATCCCAGCATCTACCTTTCCCAAGTAGTCTCTGTGTCCAGGTCTCAATACCTCATCTTTGTGTTCGCTGGGATATGTGTATGCATTTTCATCTTCATAGATATTCATGGACATATAAGCCCTAAAGTCGATAGGATCAGGACAAGCCGCAAAGCAGCCGTTGTATTCATCGGGATACATGACCTGCACCGCCAATGCTTCCCATCCACCAGTGGATCCGCCATATAAGAAGCGAGACCAGCCTTCACCGATTCCTCGGAATTGCTCCTCTATGTATGGGATGAGCTCATACGTAATGGCATCTCCATAAGGGCCCTGGCTGGCAGAATTTACCGCATAAGAGTCGTCATAGTAAGGTGTAGGGTGTTGGATTTCTATGATCAAAAATCGAGGAAAATCATCGCTGATCCACTGCAGGTATTGATCATAAGCCTCCTGTTGTTGAATGATGTTGTAACCGGAAATTCCAAATCGAGCCGAATAATCTGGCTTCATACCTTCATCAGGAGGAGTCGTCCTGAACCCACCAAAGTCTGAAGGGTAATGTCCGTGAAAGATCATCAATGGGTACTTCGCTTCCGGATGCTGTTCAAAGCCTTTTGGAAGCAAAACATGTGCTCCTAGATACATATCACGACCCCAAAATTCACTTAAAAGGTCGCTCTTCATTTTGATATGCTTGATCCATTCTGTGTCTTCGGGCTCTTCAATCGGTGGAATGATCTGATCCATTTCCACAGAGAAATTGGCCGACTTTCCTTTCTCAATATTCACTTTTATTGGGGTGCTGTATAGGTTTCCTGGTGATCGGTTCCATTGCTGTCCCTCTCCGTTATCCATCGGTAGTTTTACCGTGTGACCGGTCGAGAGATTGAACGTCTCATAAGTGTGAAGCAGTGCTTGTACATAGTATTCCCCTGGCTTTATGTTATTCAGGTCTTCAACGGGATAACCAAAATGCTCACTGGAAAACTGCACTCCAATTCCAGGACTCATACCTTCTACATTTTGCCCGAAGACAAGCTGCGTGCTTGGACCATCATTGATTAAGAATCGAGGCTCTTTGGAGTCATCGGTGGATAGTAGCAGAAGGAGGCGTCCGTCTCTAGCTTCCGATGACAGTTCATCAGGAAAAGACACGTCAAAAGTGATAGATGATTGTGGTGACTCGCAACTGCATAGATATAGAATTGCTAAAAGTAGCAAAGTGAGATTTTTCATTTTTGATCAGATTAGAATGAGAAGATACAGAGAAATAGCTAATGCTAGCTCATTGCAAAGGATTAGCTGAAAGTTGTAGCTCAGTTTCTAAAGCTGTAATTAGTTGTTGGTTTACTTCTGAAAGAGATATGAGAGATACTAGTGCATAACCAGAGGATATTCTTAGAGAGGCTAAGATTTCAAAGGTTTTAGGATCTGAAGTTAGAATAGCCACTTGCTTTTGATCTAGCATTGGTTCTTTCGGCAGAAATCCATATTTCTCGTCATGAAAGACCGCTCTATGTTGAATAACATTACTTTTTAAAAAGAAGGGTCTTGCGTCTTCAATTACAGTATCATTGAATTCATTTGTAGCGTCTACCACTTGTAGATATTGCTGGAAATAGTTATTTAATTGATCTCTGATTTCTGTGTTTTGTAATTTCTCAATGACCTGCTGTTGATTCTGTTGAGTGATAGAAAAAAAGTTGGTATTGTAAAGTAAAGGGTCATAGAAGGGAAGCTGTTCTTTGGCGTATACTCCTCTTATTTGATCATAAATATCGTAGTAGAGATCAAGGTTTCTTTGAAAAGATTTGATCCTTGAGGCGAAGTGGACCGAATCTTTTCGGAGGTCTACCAGTATTCCTTTGTAGTACAGTTCTTGTTCTTTCTTCTCTTGTCTTTCGTTATTCCAATCATCAATACTTACTGCGATTAGTATTCCTACTACAACCAAAACAATCTCCCCAATCGCATAGAGTAGGTAGGTAGTAACCTTGTTTTCTGAAAGCATTTTTCGGCGGATTTGGCGGAGGAGGAAGAGCATAGATAATTATTAAGATACTCAATACATTAATAAGTTGTTTTTGAACAAAAGAAACTAATCCTCAATGTACGTCTCGACTTTGCTAAGAAGGGTTTCCAGTTTTTTCTTTTTTACTCCGTAAAGCTCAGATAGCCCTCTCGTAAGTAGCCGTCTATCGGCCAGTAGATTGAGAAAATACCTTCTTTCAATGCTAGGTCGAAAGCTATTATCGTACACTTTGTTCATAGGCTTCCATATGTTTAGTTCTGCAACCAGATAGTCATTCAGTTCCAAGCCATTTTCTTTACTTCCTAATTCGAACTCTCTCAAATATTTCAGTTCGGCATCCCATGAACCAATAGCTTTTCTTATGCTGTCATTACCAATTAGCTCCAAATTACCAGAGCTCAATAAGTCACGAATGGTACTTTCATGGGCCGTAAAAACGGTATAGTATACCGATTCTAAAATTAGAATACTGATTGCTTCATCGGATAGTTCTAGCGTGTCTTGGATAATGTGTCCCATGAGTGAATCGCATACTTGTGAAGTATATGTTGCTCTTTTTGTGACTCTATCTAACTCTGCAATATTTACTTCCAGGTCTCTCTTATACTCTTTTAAGTAACTTTCTTCCTTTTGGCGATCTTTCCTGACTTGATTTGAGTCATCAATACTAACCGCAATTAAAATGCCTACTACTACAAGTACAATCTCTCCGATAGCATAAAGAAGGTAGGTTGTAATCTGATTTTTACGGAGGATTTTTCGTCGGATTTGGCGAGGGAGAAACAGCATCTTACTTTCTACTTTTTATTTCCTTTTCTAGCAATTGGATCAAAACGTCATTTAGTGCAGGTAGCTTCTTGGCTTTTTCTAGCGCTAATTCTGCATCCACTCTTTTCAATTCAGTCAGTGATTCTACTTTCATGTCATTTAGGACCTGCTTTCTATCATACTTAAACTTTGAGCCGAAGCTATTCTCGATAATCTGCAAGGCCTTGGAGGCATTTGAGAATGGGTGCTTTCCGGTTAAGTATGGGATTATTTGAAAGGACACCAGGTTGTTTACATTTTCAACTGATTCTTGATAATCTTGATAAAGCCCTCCCCAGTAGGCGATGATTGATGAAATGGAATCATTGGATATCAAAGCGATTTGGCCGGAGCTAATTGCAGAATTTAGGAATCCTTGTTTGGGTTTATATGAGGGGGTATAATACAGTATGTTTAGGTAGATCTCAAACCTTTGCTGGTCTATGGAATCAAGATCTATCTGTTCTAGATGATAAATGATTGATTGTAGCGTATCCAACTTGCCATTCATCCATTCATGACGTTCGATTGCATTTTCCAATACCTTTTTGTCAGCGATCTGTTCTTGCAGTAGTTTAGAGAGCAGAACCGTCTCCTCATCTAAGGTTTTTCTCTTGGAATTCCAATCATCAATACTCACTGCTATTAGTATTCCGACTACCACAAGAAAAATCTCACCTACAGCATAAAGTAGATATGCGTATATTTTATTCTTGCTGAGCATTTTTCGTCGGATCTGGCGAAGGAGGAACAACATAGCTATTCCAAGTTACTACTTTCAGATTCTACGATGACAAGAAGATCCTCCAATTCCTGTTTTCTTTTTTTATAATGATCCTGAAGCGATTTGTATCTGTAGCTCATATCATCAAGGATATTGATGAAATAGTCATCGCTCATCAGTTTTAACTCCGTTTGTTTATCCAAAATGATTCTCCCCAACGTGTAATGATGCATTTTGGTGTGTTGCTTGAGATAATCAATGTACTCATTGAATATTCCGAACACTCCTTTTTCTACCTCACGTATCCTTTTTTGATCTGCTTCCTGAGTCACGAATGATGTTCTGATTCTAACGTTTTGAATGATTTCCAAACTTCCTGCTCCCAGCAAGTTTTGAGTTGTCCCTTCTTGACTTAGATACAGGGTATATTCACCAAGGATAAGAGTCATGCTGTCCAGCGCGGGTTGGCTTGTACTTTGGTTTCTCGAGAATCTATGAATCAGTGTGTCAGCGGTACGGTGTATGGTTCCAGATTTTTTGATTACTCGTTCCAGCTCAGCAATGTTCTTTTGGATGTCACTGGCATAGCTATTTAGGTAGCTGAGTTCTTTCTTTCTCTCATTCTTCGATTCATTCCAATTGTCAATGTTAACGGCGACTAAGATTCCTACTACTACTAGAATGATCTCTCCCGCAGCGTAGAGCAGATAGGTGGTTAGCTTATTTTTTTCAATCAGAGATTTCCGAATCTTGCGGAGTAGGAAGAGCATATCAGGCCTTGCTTTTCATTACTAAAACTTCAAGATAAGCTTTTTTAGAAGAGTTGCAGCCTGAGTCTAGTTTAGGCTTAATCATTAGTCATTCCATTTCAGATAGCCTGATGATGTTGTCGATGCATTGCTGCAGAAAAGGCAACTCTTCTTTTTCGACGATAAACGATAAACCTATACGGCGCGACATAAGGATGTTGCGATATTCCATGGTTTCCAATCCTGAAAGATCAATGTCTGTACTTGGGTTGGCTGGATTCAGACTCATCATGTCAATGTTCTTAATGGTATATGGTATTAGCTCACTGTGAAAAGCATTTTTTGAATCCAACTCTTCGTCATGATAATCATCATACAAGTCTGGGAATCGTAGCAGTTCCATTCTGAGACTATCATTTTGAATGAGCTCGAAAGATGCGGTATTGATCAAGGATCTTGTCACTGACTGGGAAGGGTTAAAAGTAGGTGTTCCACTCATCGCTGCGATCACTTTTCTGAGGGTATCCAAGTTTAACTTGCGATAGTTAGGCCAAAATTTGAGCATCCAATCGGTACTTTTTAGCATCTGGATGTTTTGAGAAGTAATGCCTTCTAATTGCTCTTTATTTCTCTTAAACTCTTGATTGATGTTTTTGAGGATCTGAACTTCTTTCTTTCGATTCACTTTGTCTTCTCGCCATTCGTCAATTTGAACGGCAATTAGAATGCCGACGACAACTAAAATGATTTCTCCAATGGCATATAGAAAGTAGACGGTGAATTTGTTTTCAGTCATTAGCTTCCGCCTGATACTTCTGAGCAGAAGTAGCATTAGCTCACTTCATAGTTTAGTACATAGGATGAATCACCTTTTAAGTTGCTCATCATTTCAGAGAAGCTGCCGGGCTCGCCAATCTTGAAAACGAACGAGCCCAAGATTTCATTTTTGTCCAAGTAATCATACTCCCAAAGGTCGATGCAGACTTTTCCAGCGGATACTTTAAAATTCAAATTCATTTCAACCTGTTCATCAATATCGATGGCATAGAATTTAGGCTTCAATGGCCAGATTTTCTTTTCTCCTACTTTTAGGTAAATCTCGTCTTTATCCGTTTCGTCTGTTTGCATGCATGAGATAGATACTAAGGTTAGTTTAGGCATAATCTTTTCGGTTAGTGGATCAGCATCCCAATTTAATTCTTTAATCTCATTTGGTTTCCGCGAGAAGCTGTTGAACAAATATTCTTTGCTTTCAGTTGTAACACCTAATTATTAACTCAAATACCATTATGAAAAATTTATTGATAGCTGCATTATGCTTATTCGTATTGTCAGCTTCTGCACAAGAGTTTCCCAAAATGGATGCAAGTCCAATGGATGTTGCTTATTTCCCTGAAAATGCTACCAAGAGAGCATGGGCAAAAGAAAAAGGTGGTGAGCCGATGGTTCGAGTAATCTACTCAAGACCACAAAAGAAAGACAGAAACATCTTTGGCGAACTGTTAAAGTATGGTGAAGTATGGCGTCTGGGAGCAAATGAATCAACTGAATTGATGCTATTTAAAGATGCGAAAGTAGGTGGCCAAGATGTGAAGGAGGGTCGTTATGCACTTTATGCAATTCCTACTGCCGAAAGTTGGGAAATTCACCTTAGTTCTGATAACGATAGATGGGGTCCCTATGCATACAAGCCAGAGGAGTCATTGGTAACAAAGTTCAGTGTGCCTACCGCAAAAACGTCTGCTACAGTTGAGGCATTCAGTATCATGTTTGAAGCTGTGGACGGTGGAACGCACATGATCATGGCGTGGGACGACACAATGGTTCGTGTGCCTATCATGATGTAGGTTTAGTACGATATGAGCCGAAAATGAAAAGCAGGTCCGAAAAGACCTGCTTTTTTATTGAAAAAAAGATGCCCTGTGAGTACTGCTCAGAATATGTCGAAGGATTCAATTCTTAATCCCTTTTTATAGAACCTTCATCGATCGAGTCTTCTAGTATTCGAAAATTCATTCTGTAAGAGAGGTTACTCGCTAAGGATGTGTTGTATTAAGAGGGCAAGAGATTTGCACAAAATCGACTTAGAGCTTTAGAAAGAATGAGCCAGATCAGGTAGCTTATTTTAGCATTTTCATCGCTGTAAATGGTCTACTAGGCTAATTGGACTGTCTTTCTTTTTCGTAGGTAGAAATTGTACTTATCTTAGCCAGAATTACTCAAAGTATGCCAATTCGATGAAGAATTTTTTACT
>JABSPG010000232.1 GCA_013214445.1 Ekhidna sp.
GGTTAAGTAACCGAAACTCCAATGTCATTTGAAACCCTTGCAGTACTGTAAGGGTTTTTTTGTGTCCAATTTTGAAATATTCGGATAACTGCAATAAGCAATCTTGTAGAGATTTGGAATCTGCAATGCCTAACAAAATACTATACGCATAACAAAATAGGTTTAATGAATGAGTCTACAGTGTTTTGTAAGATGACTTCAATAGATATTATTTAATATAATTAATGTAAATCATAAAAAACATAAAAGTTTATTTATGAACAAGTTTTGTTGCTTTGCGTTAGTCGAATAAACAACAACAAAAATGCAAAAAGTAACATTCGCAAAAGGTGATGGTATCGGCCCTGAAATTATGGATGCCACGCTTAGTATTCTTAAAGCCGCAAACGCTAGGATCGAGTGGGATGAGATTAAAGTTGGAGAAAAGGTATACCTGTCAGGAAATACTAGTGGAATTGACAGATCAGCTTGGGATAGCATTAGGAACAACAAGATCTTTTTGAAAGCTCCTATCACTACCCCTCAAGGTGGAGGTTATAAGAGTTTGAATGTTACCATGAGAAAATCACTTGGACTCTACGCAAATGTACGTCCATGTAACAGTTTTCATCCATTTGTAAAAACTAAGCATCCAGATATGGATGTTGTAGTTATCCGTGAGAATGAGGAAGATCTTTATGCTGGCATAGAACATCAACAGACAGACGAAGTTGTACAATGTCTAAAGCTTATTACTCGCCCCGGGTGCGAGAAGATTGTTAGATATGCTTTCGAGTACGCAAAATTATATAATCGGAAAAAAGTAAGCTGCTTCACAAAGGATAATATCATGAAACATACTGATGGGTTGTTTCATAAAGTGTTTAAGGAAATAGCTTCTGAGTACCCTGACATTGAATCTGACAACTGGATCATAGATATAGGGGCTGCTAGACTGGCCGATACTCCAGAGATGTTTGATGTGGTAGTTATGCCGAATCTATATGGAGATGTGGTTTCTGATATCACCGCTCAGATTTCAGGTTCGGTGGGTCTTGCTGGATCTTCAAATATTGGAGAAAGTTGTGCAATGTTCGAGGCAATTCATGGCTCTGCGCCTGATATTGCTGGGCAAAATGTTGCGAACCCCTCAGGTTTACTAAGAGGTGCTGTTATGATGCTAAATCACATTGGGCAACAGGACGTGGCGGAAAATGTTACTAATGCTTGGGCATGCACCATTGAGGAAGGTATCCATACAGCTGATATCTACAAAGAAGGGATAAGTAAGGAGCTGGTAGGAACAAAAGAGTTTGCAGAGGCTGTTATTGAGAGGCTCGGTAAAAAGCCTCAGCATATAAAAGAAGTTTCATTTGCTAAAGACGTGCAGTTAAATCTGCCTAAATACAAGCGAAGAGAGCGTGCCAACAAAGTATTGAAGGGCGTAGATGTTTTTGTTGATTGGGATGGTGGAAGAGTCGATGATCTGGCCATGAAACTGAAAAGCATGGAAAGTGACATCAAGCTTAGTATGATTACTAACCGTGGTGTTAAAGTATGGCCTGAAGGTTTTGAAGAAACATTCTGTACAGATCATTGGAGATGCCGATTTGAAATTGAGAATGGTTCTCCAGCTGACAAGAAGAGCATTCCACAGGCTTTAGCAAAAGCATTAGAAGAAGGAATTGACGTCATAAAGACGGAAAATCTTTATGAGTTTGATGGTGTAAGAGGATACTCTCTTGGCCAGGGACAATGATTTTAGTTAGTTAATAGTAGTAGTAGTAGAGTAGGGGGTGCCTGAGAGGGCACTCTCTTTCTTATTAAACTAACGTAGGAACTATGCATTTAATTACATTGGCATACTCAGGAACACTTCGAGATAGCATGAAACACTTTTTTGAGTCAAAGAGGTTTCAAACAATCATTACGATAATCATTATCGTGAATTCTATTTTGATTGGATTGGAAACCTCGGAGGTGATCATGATCAAGTATGGAAGTGTAATTGATTTGATAGACCTTGTTATCCTAGTACTGTTTAGTTTGGAGATTATTTTAAAAATCTTCGTTTACAAGCTTTCCTTCTTTAAGGACCCATGGAATATTTTTGATTTTACAGTTATTGGAATATCGCTAGTTCCTGCTGCAGGATCATTTTCCATTTTCAGGGCGCTTAGAATTGTTCGAGCATTAAGACTATTAAAAAGTATTCCAAAACTCAGGTTGATAATTGAGTCACTGGTGATGTCGCTTCCTAGTATTGGTTGGATAGTCGTCTTGCTTTCTATTGTATTCTATGTGTATTCAGTTATCGGAGTGAGTCTTTTTGGTGAACTATATCCCGAGTATTTCGGAAATCTGGGGTCAGCATTCTTTACCTTATTTCAAATTATGACCCTCGAAAGTTGGTCTTCGGCAATAGCAAGGCCGATAATGGATGGTGTGCCTTTTACGGGTGTCTACTTTGTTACTTTTATTCTAATTGCTACTTATACTACCTTGAATATTTTCATTGCTATAGTTGTGAATACTATGAATGAGGTAGCACTCCAAAACCTTCATGAGGAGGAGCAGCATATCAAAGATTTTGTTTCTCAGGAAAATGAGAAGTTGAAATCACAACTAAATCAAATTCAGAGACAGCTCGAAAAGCTTAACAATAGAACCCAAGCATAGAAAAGAATTAGGTCTTATTCTGTTATCTGCTGCCGTATTCTTTTTACTTCCAACGTAATATCTCTCATTACATCTTTGGTCAAAACGAAATCTGGATCAGCCTCTATTTTTTCTTCTATTTCTTGCAGGTCTCCTTTGTAAAGTCTGTCCAAAATTGATAGTTCAGTGATCATTTCGGCAATTGTATCGTCGAATGGTAAATCATTTAATACCTGAATGATATCTAATAGTGCTTGTTCTTCTCCGAGAACAATTTTCACCAATGGTTCAAGTAGTTTCTCACCTGCCTTAGTTTCAGGAAATGTTTCAATTGTGATCACAGCTTGATAGAGTCCCTCCACAAAGCTACCTGTAAGTGCAAGGCCAGCCATTGTCAGATGGTGATCCTCTTCCATTTTTAGACTTGTTTCAAGAAAGAGCTTCCCTAATATTTTTGATATCTCAGCTTCATTTTGGCTAGATATGTGCCCTCTAAACTCATTTATGTCATCTTCATTGTATATGGCTGAGTCTCCTAAAAATTCTGCAATCCCATGAGAAGCCTTGAGATATTCGAGACAATCGTCTTCGTGTCCATAAGCTGCCATGTAGCTGATGTCTGAAGCATATACACCCATGTTTAGAGCCATTTTGTCTCTATTGCTCTTGTAACTTTCGATTTTGTCTAGTGAGTTAATGTGTGCCTGATCATACTCAGCACCAATTGATTTTAATGTAAACGGTACTAGTGAAGGATCCGGTAAGTCTTTTAATAGTTGCTCAATGTCATGGATTGTTTTCTCCTCGGCAAGCTCCTCCTTTGACTTTTCGTTTTCAGTGGAATTTGATTTCCCTCCACAATTTGTGATAAATAATACAATTAGGAGAAGTGAGAAATATTTAAGTAAAGAGTTCATTGGTTTGACTTTTAGGTATTCAAGTTTAATGGTTTTTCATATAAAATGTCCATCCGGTTCATTTATATCCTTCGAATCAGATGCCAATATCATATAGTACACCTGGCACGTTTTCGATAACCTTGTCAAGGACTAGTTCCACTCTTGCGTCAATTACCTGATCACCTGCATTAAAGGAAAAGGTTTCTACTCCTTCATTGAAGTAAACTTCAATCTTGCCTTTTGTAATGACAATGTCCACGTTGAAATCACCCTGATTTACATTTTGTAGAGGCAGTGGATCTTCACTTTTAGCATCCACTTCGGTACTCCAAGCCATGGAATACGTGTATTGCATGCCCTTTAAATTAATTTGAAGTTCTTGAAAGGGTTTTTCGATCTTGAATTGAAACCAAGCTGGGCCATCTGCATAGAGTCTCTTAAGACGAGCTCTTCTTTTACTGGTAATGCGCTCTGTAATTTCAGCTGGAATATAGCTATCGTTCGCCCTTACTTGTAATTCTGGCTTGGTAGTTTGACCACTCGATTTTTCTTCGCTAGCAGTACTACTACATCCGATAACCATAATGCTAAGTGCAGCCCATTGAATAATTTTCATCATAGAGGAAAGTTAGCTCAATCTTGTCTTGTCTTCAATAATAGGTTGGAGAATCATAAGCATCTTTGTGGTATAAGTAGTCCTTGTAGACCATTTTTGTCAATTCAGCTTAAGGTGTGATTACTTGATTTTTGTATCGAGCGATTTCTTTTTCAAATTATATCTAATTTCGATGGCAAAAGTCACACCCATGATTACTAAGATCTCCTATTTCGTAGCTCGCTTTGCAGCAGCCATTATAATGGTTCAGACGCTATATTTTAAATTCACTGGATCTGCAGAGTCGATGTATATTTTTAAGACTGTGGGAATGGAACCTTGGGGCAGGTGGCTCATTGGGATCTTGGAACTATTTGCTTCAATACTTCTTCTTGTGCCAAGAACTGCTTGGTTAGGAGGAGTTATTGCTGTGGGTTTAATGATTGGAGCCATAGGTATGCATCTGACCATTCTGGGTATTGAGGTTATGGGAGACAAAGGTCAGCTCTTTTACTATGCCATGATTGTCTTTTTGTGCGGTCTCTATGTTACTTTTTCCAATAGGAGCAAGATTGAAAATGAAGTGTTAACTAAAATTCTGAAACGAAAATGAAAAACCTGATTTGGATTTTGACTTTGCTATTCACTGCCTGTGGAGGGCCAAAATCGCCGATTAGTAATGATTCCGGTTTTGAAGGTAGTCAGATTCCAGCCAATGCTACCGTTCAAGATTATGAAGCCATACCAGGTCTTCAACGTGCTGTAGTGAAGTCAGCAGAAATAACTGTGGGCGAAGGAGATTTTTTGAATGGATTACACCACGGTAGTTGGGTGACTTATGAGATCGACGGAAAACTAAAATCCGTAACGACGTATTTTGAAGGAAAAAAGCAAGGTTCGGAATTGATATTTGATAATTCTGGCTATGTTCTTTCTAAGAAATACTACCATCAGGATGTATTGAATGGTGAAAGTCTGAAATATAAGAGAAGGAAAATCGTAGAAAGGCTAAACTACTCAAATGGTGTTCAGCACGGTATTCAGAAGAAATTTTATGTGGATGGCACTGTCATGGAAGAATCCACATATATCTCTGGGAAAATAGATGGAGTTGCCAGATGGTATGATCAGGAGGGAAATCTAACCATTGAATATGAATACAATATGGGAGAGTTAGTTTCTCAGTAGGAGGGTTTTGACTAAATTGGAATATATGACATGAGCAACGAATTTACCTTTTTAGTGTTCTTAATCCCCAAAAAAATAAGAGTGTTGGGCCTAGATTGACTAAAAGAGTACTACTTCATTTAGAGAAAATCAGACAACAAATCGCAGCAAAAGAGCCACTTTTGGAAAGAATTACTTGCCTCGTCTGAGTAGACCACTATTCAGCGTTCATAACTAAGGAAACCATCAGGACAAAATAGCACCATGAGAATTCATGGTGCTATCTAATTATTAGCCTTAGAACAACTGTAAAGTCATTCTAGATTAGTGTTCTAACCTACTGATTGCTGACGATGATCTTCCTTGATAATAGTTCATCTTTTGTTTGGATGTGGAGCTGGTAAACTCCATCACTCAAATCACCCATTTCAATGACACCTGCTGTTGACATGGTTCGTTGAATTATTTTTCCTTGCAAGTCAATGAGATAAACGCTTTCAACAATTCCTAGCTTTTCTAAATTGACTTTCAGAAAGTCATCGACTGGATTTGGATAAAGCACTAGTTTTTGATCTTCTAAACCTAGTGGTTCTTGTTCATCCAAGTCGTTTAGGTTGATACTAATTATAGCGCTGGCATTAAATTCTCCGTCCGATACTTCTACTTCCAAACTGAAGGCAGGCGTAGTTTCAAAATCCAACACCTCGCTAGTAGCCACTGTTAGGGCTCCACTTTCGCCATCCAGTTCAAAGCCATTAGCACCATTTCCGCTAAGGATTGTGTAGCTCAACGCATCGCCATCAGGGTCTGTAGCAGTTATAGTACCTACGGAAGTGCCATTTGCACTATTCTCATCAATTGCAAAAGTTTGATTAGCTATCGACGGAGCTGAATTTTCTACCAGATCATTGAGGTTTACGGTGATGGTTGCACTAGCGGTTAACTCGCCATCAGAGACTTCCACTTCCAAATTGAAAGTAGGAGTGGTTTCAAAGTCGAGCACTTCACTAGCTGCTACCGTAAGTAGACCAGATGAGTTGTCCAAGGCAAACCCACCAGCGTCATTTCCATTAAGGATGGTGTAGCTCAACGCATCGCCATCAGGGTCTGTAGCAGCTATAGTACCTACGGAAGTACCATTTTCACTATTCTCATCAATGGCAAAAGTTTGATTAGCTATCGACGGATCAGAATTCTCTACCAGATCATTGAGGTTTACGGTGATGGTTGCACTTGCTGTCAGTTCTCCATCAGAAACTTCTACTTCCAAACTGAAGGTAGGCGTAGTTTCAAAATCCAACACCTCGCTAGTAGCCACGGTTAGGGCTCCACT
>JABSPG010000233.1 GCA_013214445.1 Ekhidna sp.
TGAGCAGCTCATTCATACACTTCATGATAAAGTAGACATGAAAAATCTTCTGAAGAAGATTTGAAGTTATTCTTAGTACTTCTGATCCCTTTTGTTATCCGATGGGCTGTAAGATCCTATCAGACTGGAAGGGTAATGCCCGTTTTGTATCTGAGTAAAAAGCATCAGGACTTTCTTGCCAGGAATTTTACATACTATCAAAAACTATCTCCCGAATCCAGGAAACGTTTTGAGCAAAGAGTCGCTAGTTTCATGGGATCAAAGAAGTTTATTCCTAGACAAATGAACCATGTGACCTGGGAAATGAAAGTGCTAATCTCAGCTTCTGCGATTCAATTGACTTTTGGCTTCCCAAAACTGGAATTAAGCTATTTCAGAAACATCTTGGTCTTTCCACAATCTTTCTTTAGTCGAGCTAACCAACAGTACCATAAAGGTGAAGTAAACCCTCGAATGAAGGCCATTGTCTTGTCATGGAAGGATTTTGTGGATGGCTATCTAAAAACAGATGGAAGAAATCTAGGCCTCCATGAAATGGCTCACGCCCTCCGATTGGAAAACAAAATCAAAAACCGAGAATATAATTTTCTAAATGGTCGACTACTGCAAGAGTGGGAAGAGCACGCCAGACGAACGATGGAAGAGATAAATGCAGGAACAGAGGTGTTTTTTCGGAGCTACGGTGGAGTAAATAATGAAGAGTTTTTTGCTGTTGCTGTAGAAAACTTCTTTGAGCGACCATTGGAGTTTTTAGAGCGGCACCCGCTTACTTATCAGACCCTTTGCAAATTGCTGAATCAAAATACTGCATTAATTGAAAAAGCTTAATTTTTACCGATGAATTGGCTGAACCTGCTATCACATAAAAGACCCGGGGACACTAAAACAACTACTCATGACCATACCAGGAGTAGGTTTGAGCAAGATTTTGATCGGATTATTTTTTCTCATCCCTTCAGAAAACTGCAAGACAAGACACAGGTATTCCCCTTACCTGAGGATGATTTTGTTCACACCAGGCTTACACATAGCTTAGAGGTTTCTGTGGTTGGCCGATCCCTCGCAAAGAATGCTGGAACGTATCTATTAGAAAAATATTCAGAATTAGTTGAACATGGGTATAGCATCCATGATTTTGGCGGAATCGTCGGAGCTGCATGTCTTGCTCATGATTTAGGAAACCCACCGTTCGGGCACAGTGGGGAGGATAGCATCTCTTCATTCTTTCTTACGAATGATAAAGGACGGTTCTTTCAAGACAAAGTAGCCAAAGAAGAATGGGTCGACCTCACCACTTTCGAAGGAAATGCACAAGGATTGCGTATCCTTAATGGAGAAGGGAACGGAGGACTGAAGCTCACATATGCTACGCTAGGAGCATTTACAAAATATCCCCTTTCATCCTCCTGTGAGAAAGAGAAAGGACGGAAAAGTCAGAAGAAGTTTGGCTACTACCAAAGCAATCGTCACCTATTCAATGAGATGGCTTCAGAAATGGGACTTGTGTCCTTAGGAGAGAACAAATGGTGCAGACACCCTCTCGCTTTTCTTGTGGAAGCCGCGGACGATATCTGCTATCATATAATCGATCTTGAAGATGGCTGTCGGCTAGGTCTGGTCCCATTCGAAACAGTGAAAAACCTTCTCGCCGAAATCATCGGTGACAGTTATTCCGAAGAGAAAGTACAGAAGATTCCTTCTCAGAATGAGAAATTAGGAACACTCAGAGCTCTTGCTATCGGACAGCTCATTCAGGAATGCTCTGAAGTATTCATAGACAATGAAGAGCGTATGTTGGACGGCTCCTTTGATAAAGATCTTACTAGCTTGATCCCTTCGGCAGCTGCTATGTCGAAAATCATTGGCCTATCCATTGCGAAAATTTACCGGTCAAAGTTAGTATTAGAAAAAGAGGCTGGTGGATATGAAGTGATCGACAATCTAATTGAGACGTTCGCAAGTGCCGCCTACTATCACTACTTCGACAAGCCTCTCCCAAAACATGATTCGGTTCTCAGACTTATTCCAGAAGAGTATGAAGTGCAGCTTTCGAGTACAAAATCCGTGTACAGTGCACTACAAATTGTAATTGATTTCATCAGTGGATTGACAGATTCTCATGCCGTCAGGTTGTACAAAACAATAAAAGGATATCGCCTTCCCGTCTAAGTCACAGAATTACCATCCTTGTCGAGAATTTCCCAAAAAAGCAGATAACTAGCCGTGCTGTCTCTTTCCAGTAGCTTCATTGAAGTTGAATAGTCTCCTGGAGTCAGGTCTACCTTGAATTTGAAAACTCCCAGTAGATTATTCGCCGAAACAAAATCAAAATCCCACACTTCTATCTCATTCCATCCTTCCTTGACTTCTAAATCCAAATTAACTGACGAAACATCACCCGTATCTACTCTGTGATACCGTTCCCCCTCGGGCCAAATCTTCTTTCCATCCATTTTTAGATACATCTCATCTTTATCTATTTCATCTGGTGTTGTACACTGAACGGACTTGATTCTAATTTTTGGCATCCCTGTATTCTTTGGTCTTTTAAATTTATGAAATGTAGGAATAAGAGCAGAATCTCATTCCACAACAAAGTGATGGGTTCGACTAACCTTTCGTCCTTCGGTCGTCACACCCTTAATGCTTAGCTGGTAAAGTCCAGTATTATTTGACGTCATAAACTCAATGTTTAAAGTCCCCCCGGCATGGGCTAGGTTTGCATCAAAATACAATAGCTGTTCAAAGTGAGGGTGCCTTTGTTTTTCTATTTCTACCTGTATACCCTTTTTTGTTCGACCTACACTTAGTGATTTCACTTTCCTCAATCCATCTATTTCCTGACCTCCAAGATCTTTTTTAAAAGTATGAACCGAAATGATTCCATTAAAAGAATACCCTCCGATAAAGTACCCCTTGGATAGGATCTCAATTTCTTCAACTAGATAGGGAGAAATACTCAAGATCAGATCAGACTCAACCTGAATGCCGTCCAACAGTAAAAGGGGCTGTCTTTCCTTTAGCTCATCGTCTATAAATTCTGACCTAACCTGCAGTTCAGTATTTTGCTCGTTTTTACTTGCAGCCACCTCAAAAATGAGCTCAATAAATGTCTCTCGCATGGTTTTGAACCGCTTATACTCATCCAGCTTGTAGGTCCTTGTTTCATCAACAGGGATAAAATTTTCAAGGGCGTTATCTAGTGTCATAGATTGATCTACGTAGGCGTTCATTAGCTGACTGTAGATGCTTCTTTGTTCTGTTTCATCTAGGTCTGCTTCCTCCAATACTAAGTTTGTTCGAATAGGAGGATAACTGTCATAAAACTCAGGGAAAACCTGAATTTCACTACTACTTTCCTTTTCGACCTTCAAACGAACCCTTCCCGAAGTAAGGTTTGCTTGATTATATATCACTGCAAAATCACCTTCAGAATCTGTTTGGACCGCATCCAGCTCTAGTTCATCTCCCTGCAAACTTGCTGTTATCCAAGTATTGGGACTCTTAGTGCTGCCTTGAATAATCCCATATTGGTATTCAGGCATTAGCAAGGATCCCATAGGTCCATGAAAGTCTAATGTATCTGCCTGAAGAAACTGATTACCAAAATAAAGTTGATTCAACCTGGACACGGCGATCGAGAGATTTGATGCTTCTTCAATACTCACTTCGTAGTTGTTTACAGATAATTTTTTGAACTTGGGAAGAGAATCTAAACTGAATGTATTAGCTACTCTAGTTGGCATAATCTCGACACTATCCAATTCCCCCTTAGAAGCATGGGACCGGTAAGGATTTATTACTACTACAGGTTGATTGAAATATCGACCTGTATTCTTCATCCATCGTGTATAGGCCGTTAGACGATAGATGCCCGTTTCGATATCTATTGGAATGAACATCTCTCCTTGCCCTCTACCGGAAATCAACTCAACCTTAGACTGAAGTCTACTCTCTCCATTTTCATCGACCAGCTCTATATACAAGAGACTACTTATGTCCATAAGCTTACCTGTTCGATCATGATAACTAAAGGCAGAAAAATGAATCAATTCTCCTGTGAGCACATTTGTTGTGGGTAAGTGAAGGAAAACATTTTCGGGTACTTTCTCCTGACCGATCAGAAAACTGAGCTTTAGCAGAAATAGGAGGGGCAATATCCTTCTGATCAGTTCCAAAAGTCAGGTTTATCTAAAGTCCCATAAAAACGACAATCACTGCAAATCTCCGGCACCAAGACCGTAAAGATTCCACTTGTGGATATCGCATGGATATTGCGACCGGCAAAAGAAATTAAGCCGTTTCTCACATCTTCTGTAAAAACAGAGTCAGCAACCATCGTATACTCACAACTTCTGAAAATGGGATCAGGCCTAAAACCCTCATCTCGCCACATAGATGGGGTAAAGAATGCTCTGGCCTGAGAAACTTGGGCTACCTCAAAATAGCCCAAAACAACATCTTCAGGATCTTCGATGTTAACAATATTTCCAATGATTGATCCTTTTTGCCTATCTGGGAAACCTCCTCCTGACTCATTGTTTTCTTTCAGGTCTTGGTAGTAACGGTAGGCCTGTGGGGTTATACTAAACTGTCTGACAGTCAAGGAGTACCTGAACCTCAAATTTGGCTCGCTTGGCCTTACCAATCGAACTGGAAAATCTAAAAGCTGATTTTGAGATTGCCCGCTCGTACTACCAATGAGTAGTTCATTGGACTGCAAATTCCTGTAACAGGTTTGAATCGAAGAATCTCGATCAATAATACCCGCTTCAGAGGAAAAAATGAACGGAGAAGCATAAGGAACAGTGATCACATAATCCTCTTCATATGAAATCCTCACATTGAAAACTTCGGAGTTTGGGTCAGTACTTGACGCATTGATGAAAAATTGTATTCCTTCATCAAATTCATCACTTTCGTTAGAAGGGTTGTTTACGTAAGAACCAAAAATCTCATCAATTTGCGTAGCAGCTGGCAGGTTCTCTGCCGTAGACTGATACCTCTTCCCCTCTACTGTTTCAATATGCAGGGTATACGCATTATTTGCCTCTAACCCGAACTCAGTTGACACATACCTTCCATTTTCTTGTTCAACAAAGTCTATCCTGCTAGATTCTGTATCTGTAATCCAAACTGTAGCGCCAGAAACAGACTCAGGCTCATCCTGATCCAATGCTACAGAAGGAAGTAGTCAATCTTACTTCCTGAGGCTTTACTTCACTGGTAATTGCTGCCTCAACCACCAACGCTTCTTTTGTACCTATCACCTCTATTTCAATGGGTGAAGTACATGAGGCGATCGCTGCTAGCGTCAGATATGTTAAAGACTTCTTCAAAACTTGAAATTGTATGTTATCGTGGGTATTGGATCTTCAAAAACAGTCATCTCGTATCCATTTATCTCCCCATCATCTACTCTAAAGAAGATGGTGTAAACATTGTCACGACCTAAGACATTGTAAACAGAAAAGGTCCAGGAAGAGTGGGTCCATTTCTTCAATTTGTAGCTAGCGTCAATATTGAATCCTAGGTCCAATCGAAAATAGTTCGGTATTCTATACTCATTACGGTTCGAATACAAGATGTTTTCAGCTCCTTGAAAAAACCACTTCCCTTCAGGATAAGTCACGGGGATACCACTTGTAAAAACTGTGCTTGTAGTAATGGTGATTCTATTGGTGAATTTATAATTGAGGACTGCATTGAGATAGTGCGGACGATCGTATCCTGTCGGAAAATAGTTACCCCCATTGACACGATTTTCTGGGAACTGACTGTCTAGTCTAATCAGTGATCGAGAGTAGGTATAGTTAAGCCATCCATTTAGCCATCCATCAGGCTTTTTTAAAGACAACTCAAAACCATACGATTGGCCATCCCCTTGCAAAAGATCCGTTTCTACTGCATTGTTGAATTGCAACTCTGCTCCCGTTCTAAAATCAAGTAAATTTCTTATCCTCTTGTAGTAAAGCTCTCCCGATATCTCAATGAAATTTTTTCCAAAAAGGTTTTTGAAATAACCTACTGAAATCTGATCTCCTATTTGTGGTTTGATGAAGCGACCAGAAATTCTCCAGATATCTGTCGGTGAGATGGAGGCAGCATTTAGCAGTAAGTGGTGATTTTGCCTTGTCCGATTGTATCCAGCTTTTATGGAACTAGACTCACCCAAAAGATACCTTGAAGATACTCTTAGTTCCGGCCCATGGTACGCCGCTATTACTTCATTGTCTCCAAAAGAAACTTCGCCAATCCGGCTTGCTTCGCTAATAGGAGCTCCATCCTGATATAGGTTAATCTTTCCAGGTCCTAACGCATTGTATACATTATACCTTGCACCGAAATCCAATAGCAAGCGATCACTGAGCTGATATTTTGCTGAGAAGTATGGATTGAACTCTATCGCTCGCTCCCTTCCAACTTGTTCATCCAAGATCAATGATTCGGCTCCAATAGGCCTTCTAGTACCTGGATTGACTTGATGAAATTTTGAATCCACTCCAAAATAGTAATTAAGTCGTTCGCTCTTGTAGTAATCAAAGTTGATCGACAAATTGGATTCCATCACTGAGAAATCTACTTGGAAGGCTTGGCTTGGAATAAGAT
>JABSPG010000234.1 GCA_013214445.1 Ekhidna sp.
GGTTGAAGCTCTACTGCATCCTCCATTAAGGAGCTGCTTTTCATACCTAAGATCATTCCCTTCATAGGGCTATATGCCATCACAAGTCCATAGGTAGATGACAAAACCGCTCGTGGTTCTCCCCATTGCGGATTCTCGTCAATCAAGTCCTTCAACAAATCAATGGCCTCATCCTTGTATTCATCAAAGGTCTCTTCATCCTGATCTGCCATTGTGTTATTTAATAGACCGTACATAGCTAGAGCTGTCTCAAAACTCTTCGCTCCACTTTCTTTCTTGGCCATTTGGACACTCTTCTCCCATAGTGTTTTGCTGGCCTTCAGATAAGCTGAATATTGGACTTCTGACGAATTCTGAGCACTTACAGTAACTGTTAGCACTAGCGTAAATAGTATAATTAGCGTTTTCATAATGTTCATTTTAGTTCGATGTAAAAGTTTTGACAGACCATTTAATGCTGGCCTAAATACATATTATTAAACTGGTTTATCTTATAAACTATAAGTTGAAAAAAAATTAAGCGATATATCCTTTCAAATTATTGACATAGTCCTCAAAAGCTTTGATCCCGACCTTTGTAATGCTGCAAGTCGTCACAGGCTTCTTTCCCTTAAAGGATTTAGTGACGCTGATATATCCTGCATTTGAAAGCTTATCTAACTGTACGCTCAAGTTACCAGCTGTAGCCCCTGTCTTCTCCTTTATGAAGACAAACTCTGCCGAGTCTACTCCAATCAGTAGGGACATGACCCCTAGCCTCAACTGTGAGTGTAAAAGCGGATCTAAATCTTTAAACTTGCTCACTCTCTGCTTTTTTTAGTAAGTATCCCGGAATCAAATATCCCAAAATCAACGCAATAGAAGCGACAAGGTACTGATCATTTACAGAAACATTGAATGCGATCAAAGCGCTTACTCCCAAGGCAATTCCACCTAATATCAATGGTTTGAATTTCAAGAGAAAACCGGATAAATAAGTTGCCAACCCAGAAAAAAGCAGGATCACTGCATTGTGATTAAAGTCAAGTCTATGCATCGAGAACAATAAAACAATAATTGCAATAAATACTGCCATCCAAAGATGCGTATACACTTTATCGTAGTGACTGACCACCTTAGCATTCCGATCTCGACGAGCACTATGAATCATGGTTATAATCATGGCTGGAATCATTAAAATCCAGACGATATAAGGATGTTCATACCAACTGAACTTCTCAATCAGATAGTGTCCAAGGTTTGCCAAAGCAACCACCCAGCCCCATAGCAAGAAATAGAAGCTGCCCCCCTTGGCTACATTTCGCTTAGCCTGGCCAATCATATTCGTGATTAGCTCGAGACTCTCTTCTTTTGATAACTGTTTTTCATTCATAATAATTGTTCTTTTCAATTAATACGACACAAATGTAAATTGGTTTATATTATAAACCAAAAATTCCAAAAAAAACAGGTCAAACTAGTTGTCGACCTGCTTAAGTACTATTTTTCTTTCTTATCCTCCTTTTTTGAGGGCTTCTTCTTTTTCAGCTTGATATTCAATTCCTCATGCTTACCATCCCAGTCTGCTACTAAAACGTCCCCTTCTTGGATTTCACCTTTTAGTATTTCTTCAGCCACCGGATCTTCCAAGTGCTTCTGAACAGCTCTGGCTAGTGGTCTTGCTCCATACTGTGGATCATATCCCTTCTCAGCAAGAAATTCCTTTGCCTTCTTGGTAAGCTCTATTGAATATCCCAAATCTGTGATTCTTTCAAAGAGCTTTCCTAAGGTAATATCTATGATCTTGAATATATCTTCTTTCTCCAAAGAGTTGAAAATAATCACATCATCAAGCCTGTTGAGAAACTCTGGACTGAAGGTCTTCTTCAAAGCATTCTGTATAGTAGACTTCATCATTTCGTCCATGCTATCCTTCCTGCTTTGAGTCGCAAAACCTATACCTGCACCAAAGTCTTTCAAGTCACGCACGCCAATATTTGAAGTCATGATGATCAAAGTATTTCTGAAGTCAACTTTTCTACCAAGACCATCTGTAAGTACACCGTCATCCAATACTTGTAATAAAATATTAAATACGTCAGGATGCGCTTTTTCAATCTCGTCTAGCAATACTACACTGTAGGGCTTCCTTCTAACCTTTTCGGTAAGTTGTCCACCTTCTTCATATCCAACATATCCTGGAGGCGCTCCAACAAGACGAGATACTGAGAATTTTTCCATGTATTCACTCATATCGATTCTTACGAGCGAATCCTCCTTATCAAACAAGAACGATGAGAGTACTTTGGCCATCTCAGTCTTACCAACACCAGTAGGACCAAGGAAAACAAACGAACCAATTGGCTTCTTAGGATCTTTCAATCCCACCCGAGTTCGCTGGATCGCTTTAGCAAGTTTCTTAATTGCTTCGTCCTGACCAATAACTTTTCCCTGAAGCTCCTTGCCCATAGTCAAGAGCTTGGCACTTTCATTCTCAGCAATTCGCTTGGTAGGTATACCAGTCATCATGGCAATTACATCCGCCACGTTATCCTCTCCTACCTCATACCTTTTAGTTCTGGTCTCCTCTTCCCAACGAGTCTTCTCATCTTCCAATTGAGCGATGAGCTTCTTTTCTCTGTCTCTTAGCTGAGCTGCCTCTTCGTATTTCTGACTCTTAACAACTTTGTTCTTCTCCTTCTTCACATCCTCAATCTGATCCTCTAGCTCAGTAATGATTTTCGGAACATTGATGTTGTTGATGTGAACTCTGGCTCCTGCCTCGTCCATAACATCAATCGCTTTATCCGGTAAGAATCGATCAGAAATATACCTATCAGAAAGTCCTACACATGCCTTTATTGCCTCCGGTGTGTAATTCACGTGATGGTGGCTCTCGTACTTATCCTTAATGTTATCTAGAATCTGCAATGTCTCCTCAGGTGAGGTAGCATCAACCATTACCATCTGGAATCTACGAGCTAAGGCACCATCTTTTTCAATATACTGTCGGTATTCATCAAGGGTCGTTGCTCCGATGCATTGTATCTCTCCCCGTGCAAGTGCTGGTTTAAACATATTGGATGCATCCAATGAACCTGATGCGCCTCCCGCACCAACAATTGTATGAAGCTCATCGATGAATAAAATGACTTCAGGAGACTTTTCAATCTCATTCATCACTGCTTTCATTCGCTCTTCAAACTGCCCACGATACTTAGTTCCGGCTACCAAAGATGCTAGGTCTAGCGTGACCACTCTTTTCCCAAAAAGTATTCTAGATACTTTCTTTTGAGTAATTCTCAAAGCAAGACCTTCTGCAATTGCCGTCTTACCAACCCCAGGCTCACCAATAAGAATAGGATTATTTTTCTTTCTTCTACTCAGTACTTGAGCGACTCGCTCAATTTCCTTTTCCCGTCCTATAATGGGGTCTAGTTTATCTTCTTCTGCAAGTTTGGTCAGATCCCTTCCAAAATTATCAAGAACAGGAGTTCTGGACTTCTCATTACCTTTCTCCTTTCCTGAGGAAGCTCTTCCTGAACCTCTGGAGCTACTTGCATACAAATCATCTCCTTCATCATTTGGATCATCAGTATCTGCTGATGCCATTGGATTTTCAGTTTGGTATTCTAACATCTCCTTTACTAGATCGTAGTTTACCTCAAACTTCTCGAGTATTTGTGTCGCCAAGTTATCCTCATCTCTTAGGATTGACAAAAGCAAGTGTTCAGTGCCTATTAGTGCACTCTTAAAAATCTTTGCTTCCAGATAAGTGATTTTCAATACCTTCTCAGATTGCCTTGTCAACGGAATATTTGCTAAGTTTTTAACATTGCTGGTGGCAGTACCCTTAGTAGCCTGCTCTATCGCAGATCTCAATTCCTTCATGGACAGGCCTAGCTTTTTCATCACACTCACTGCAACTCCCTCTCCTTCTCTAATCATTCCAAGCAACAAGTGCTCTGTTCCAATATAATCGTGTCCCAACCTTAGTGCTTCTTCACGACTAAGTGAGATTACCTCTTTAACTCTGTTCGAAAATTTCGCCTCTTTTGACATGCGTTTAGCCTTTCGCTTTTAGTAAAAATATAGGATATATGAAGAAATATCCTTCAATGTAGTTCAAAAACGTGAGCAATTTCAGATTTGTTCATTCTATTGTCGAAATACTAAAAAGTATCGACAAATTTACTTTACGAGCTTCAGCTTAAAGATGATAGTTTGATAAGCTGAGTCGCATTTGGGCCTTCATTCATCAATAAATCGACGATGCTCAGATTTGGTACAAAGGTACCACCAAACAACTGATTATAAGGCGCGGGAGTATACAAATCTCTCCCTTCAAAACTCTTTTTGGGAACTATGAGATTTCTGTACTCTGGATTTACCTCATGGCGATATTCCTCACTCAACGTAATTTTCTTTTGCCACTGCAATATCTTGAAGCATAGTTTAATGAACGTCACATTCAGCTCGACAAGACTTTCCCATTTAGTATCCCAAACCGATCTAAATTCGGCTTCAAAGTACTCGAAAAAGGGTGCTTTACCATATGCTGAATAAAAGGCTCCCCAATGATCCTTTACCCATCTTTGAGAATGATCAATCTCAACTTCCAAAGTTCTGCTGCCATTCGAATACTTTGCAGGTACTACAAGAGATTGAACCTTATTGGACGTCAGAAAATAAGCACGATTTCGGTAAGTCTGCTTTGGAAAGGACTCATGTATCTCAAAGCATATTTCATCAAAATGAGAAAGTAAAACGAAGTATTCAATACTGCCCAAATAATGGGGTTCTATAAGAAGAGGACTCATCCAATAATATTGATATCACCCATTCCTTCTCGAACAATTTCTGGTTCATCTCCCGTGCAATCGACAATAGTGCTGGCATGAATTTGACCAAAACCGCCATCAATCACTACATCAACTAGATTTTTGAAATCATCAAAAATGAGTTCAGGGTCAGTAGCGTGATCATTGATGCTATCATCATGAATCGAAGTAGTTATGATGGGATTACCTAATTCCTTTACAATCTCTCTGGGAATATTGTTATCAGAGATTCGAATCCCTACAGTTTTCTTCTTCACATTCAGAATTTTTGGAACCTTCGTTGAGGACTCCAGAATAAATGTATACGGGCCAGGTAGTGCTTTTTTCATCAGCTTGAAAGTAGGAGTATCTAAATGGCGCGTATACTCGGAAATGTGACTCAAATCATAGCAGATGAAGGAAAGGTTTAGATGCTTTCCTTTTATTCCTTTAATCTGACGAATTCTTTCAATTGCCTTGTGATTAAATATATCACATCCTAAACCATAGACTGTGTCAGTTGGATAAATGATCACTCCATCGTTTCGAAGCACCTCAACAACCTCTGATATCTTCTTTTTTTCAGGGTTTTCTTCGTAAAGTTTGATGAATTCGGCAGGCATGTTTTTTTCTACGTTTTCAGACAAGTTAGCAAAAGCACTTAAAACAGCGTTTTCCAAATCAAATTATGAAAATGTTAAGCTTATCCAATCGGGATTATTTTATTTTGCGGAAATTTTTGTTCGTTCTTTGGGGATGATCGAAATTCCAGATGACAGACAATTCAGAACAAGTTGACTTAACAATACCAACCGCAATGTCAGAAAATATATCAATAAAGAAGCCAAACGGTAAACTAGGAATTTTAACTCCCGGCATGGGGGCCGTAGCAACAACCTTCATGGCTGGTGTCCTAAGCATTAGAAAAGGCCTCTCTGAACCGATAGGTTCCCTTACCCAAATGGGCACCATCAGATTAGGTAAAAGAACCGAAAATCGAAATCCACTTATCAAAGATTTTGTCCCTTTAGCTTCTCTCGAAGATGTAGCATTAGGTGGGTGGGATTTATTTGAAGACAATGCCTATGAAGCCGCTATGCATGCTCAAGTATTGGATAAAGACCTTCTCAACGACTTGAAGGAGGAACTTGAGCAAATCAAGCCAATGAAAGCTGTCTTCGACAAAAACTACGTTAAGAGACTTGAAGGATCTCATGTAAAAGAAGCTTCAAATAAAATGGAGCTTGCTGAGATGCTAATGTCTGACATTGAAAACTTCAAGAAAGAAAACAATTGCGAGCGAGTAGTAATGGTATGGTGCGGATCTACTGAAATCTACATCGAAGAAAGTGACGTTCACTCCAGCATTGAAAAGTTTGAGGAAGGCCTCAAAAATAACCATCCAGACATTCCACCTAGCATGATTTACGCCTATGCTGCAATCAAAATGGGTGTGCCATATGCCAACGGAGCTCCAAATTTGTCTTGTGATGTGGATTGCCTTGTAGAACTTGCCAAACAAACAGGTGCGCCCATAGCTGGAAAAGATTTCAAGACTGGACAAACACTAATGAAAACCATTCTTGCGCCTGGTCTCAAAGCAAGGTCTTTGGGAATCGACGGTTGGTTCTCAACCAACATTCTTGGCAATAGAGACGGAGAAGTCTTGGATGACCCAGATAACTTCAAGACCAAGGAAGTTTCTAAGCTCGGTGTACTAGAACAAGTATTGGAGCCAGACCTACATCCTTCTTTGT
>JABSPG010000235.1 GCA_013214445.1 Ekhidna sp.
TGGGTCCTGCCCTGTATACAGGTGAGATTCAATATCAATGGCATAAGCTATGGAATATGACCCTTCCGGAAGGTTGGGAATATCAAATCAATAATGCGCCACTTTTCAATGCTTATGGCACCTATACGACTTCCCTCGCAAAAGATGATATCATCGAGTTTCTTGCGGAATCAAACCTTGCTATTGGGACATCTTTCACCCATGTGCGTCAAGAGCTGATGATTCGCATCGGCAGCTTCAAACCCATCAGAAGTTCCACGCACTACAACAGTGTGCTAGGAATCGAAAACAAAGGACCTGCAAATCATGAATTCTACTTCTTCTTCAGTCCGGGATTTGAATATGTATTTTACAATGCTACCATCGAAGGGAACCCATTTGGTAGAGAGGCTATCTATACGGAAATACGAGAACCCTGGGTTTTCCAAATGAGAAGTGGGCTGATGATGAGCTGGACAAAATTTGATTTAGCGCTTCTCTACTACAGACGAACCAAAGAAACAACCGAATCCACTTATCATAAATATGTAGGCATTAGATTGAATCAGCGGTTTTAATTCAATTAAACCACATTTACCTCTCTTTCAAGGTCAATCCCGAAAGTGGACTGCACCGATTTTTGAATTTCTTTCGAAAGTTTTAAAAGATCACGCCCTCTACCATTCCCATGGTTCACTAGCACCAATGCTTGTCTATCATGGACTCCAACCTCACCATCTCGAAAACCTTTCCATCCAGCTTGCTCAATAAGCCATCCTGCAGGCACTTTCACTTTTTCTTCATCGACAGGGTATGAAACAATCTGAGCAAACTGAGCACTCAGTGCCTCGAAGTGAAGTTTCTCGATAACCGGATTTTTGAAGAAACTCCCAGCATTACCTATATCTAAAGGATCTGGCAACTTAGATTGCCTAATATTGATGACCGCTTGACTAACATTTTGCAAGGAAAATTTCTTTACTTCCATCTTTTCAAGCGTATCTTGAATGGCTCCATATGAGGTATTGAACACCGGTTGCTTTGAAAGTTTAAAGAATACCTTGGTAATCACATATTCATCTCTCAGTTCACCTTTAAATATGGAATAACGATAGCCAAACTTGCAATCCTCTCTAAAAAATGAAATCGTTTTTCCGGAGCTTATTTCATAGGCTTCCAATGAATGAAAAACCTCTTTAAGCTCAACCCCATATGCACCGATATTTTGCATAGGAGCAGCTCCGACAGTTCCTGGAATCAGTGATAAGTTTTCTACCCCACCATACCCTCTCTCTACACACCAAAGCACAAACTGATGCCAGTTTTCGCCGGCTCCCACAGCTACCAGGACATCCTCTTTCGTCTCTCTTTGAATTTCAATTCCTCTTATTTCATTCTTTCCCACCACTCCCGTAAAGCCTCGGGTAAAGAGTACGTTGGAACCACCACCCAGAATCATTTTCTTTTGGGAACGAAACCTCCCAGTCTGATATATTTCGTCAAGGTCATCAATGGATGTAACGATCGCTAGAAAACCAGCATTCTCATTCAATCCAAATGTATTGTATGGCTTCAGTGAAACGTTTTGCTGTACTATCAAAATTTATAAATTTGAAGAAGACGAATTTAACATCTATGGCTGGCTATCAATTGATCACCTACAAAGGAAAAGAAATTCTACATGTAGATTATCGTGGAATGAGTAAAAGTGAAGTACTCAAAACCATGGATGAAGCGACAGAATTTGCTTTAAGGGAAAACAGACCCCTTCTCAGACTATCAGACATGACAGGAGTTTTTGCCGTTGGAGAAGTCGTCCAAAAGGCTAAAGAAAGTGGTAAGGTGACGAATCACCTCACCATCAAAAGAGCCGCCGTGGGAATAACGGGAGCAAAGAAAGTTTTATTTAATGCTTATAATAGGTTCTCTGGAAACAGTTCTAGAGCTTTTGAAACAGTAGAAGATGCCAAAGAATGGTTGGTGATCTAATACTTTACTTCTCATAGACTATCTCTCCACCTATGATGGTCATATCCACATTGGTTTTCAAGATATCTAACTCATCAACAGTCATGAGGTCTTGATCTAAAATAGTGAGATCAGCCCATTTACCCACCTCTATACTCCCTTTCCGATCTTCTCTAAATGCTGCAAAAGCTGCATCAAGTGTATATGACCTTAGTGCCTGTTCACTACTCATCTTCTCTTCCGGCTCATATCCTCCAGCTGGCTTTCCTTTCAGGGTCTTTCTGCTTACTGAAGCATACAAACTAGCAAAAGGCGTAATTGGCTCTACAGGGGCATCTGTCCCGTTCACTATACGTGCACCAGATTCCAATAGAGTTTGCCACATGTAAGCACCCCACCTGATTCGCTTGATTCCCAATCGGGCAATAGCCCAAGGCCTATCAGAAGACATATGAATGGCTTGCATAGACGGAATAATTCCCATCTCAGCAAATCTCGGAATATCATCTGGATGAAAATGCTGTGCATGCTCAATACGAAACCTAGGTTCTTTTGGAGCATCTTCATGTTCCATATTGAATGTGTTTTCATAAATATCTAGCACTTCACGATTGGCACGATCCCCAATTGCATGTACACATACCTGAAAACCTGCCTTATACGCCCTTTCAGTTACATCAGCAATATCCTCCATGGGCATCACATTATGACCATGCACTCCCGGAGCATCGGTGTACTCGGTCAGCAACCACGCTCCTCTGGAACCAAGCGCTCCATCTGCGTAAAGCTTCACTGACCGTATAGTCAATTGATTATCATACGCATCTTCCATGATACCATTATCAAAGTACTCTTGAAGCAGCGTCTCATCTCTCCCATTCAGCATCACATATAGCCTTAGCTTCAGATCTCCTCTTTCGGCAAATTCTTTATATAAGTCGATATGCTCAGGCCCTGACTCGGCTTGATGAAAACCCGTAATACCATATTTGAAACACTGCTCTAAAGCAAGATTAAGTGCCTGTGTATCACTTTCTTTTGTAGCATCAGGAATAACTTCGGCGATTAAGTTTTGCGCTGTTTCATTAAAGATTCCCGTTGGCTCTCCTGTCACACTCTTAAATATCTCGCCTCCTAGAGGCTGATCAGATTCTTTCGTAATGGAAGCCACCTCCATCGCCTTTGCATTGGCAAGAGCAGCATGACCACTGGCATGCTTCAAGTAAACAGGATGGTCTGGTACTGCTTCACTGAGCAAATCATGGGTTGGAAACCCCCGACTCATCTCAGGTTTCTGAGTCCACTTGTCTTGATGCCATCCCCTACCAATGATCCATGTACCCTTTGGAGTGTTTGCGGCACGTTCTGCCACCATATTGATGATATCATCATAGCTCTGTGCTTCCCTTAGATCCAGATTGAGCAAATTGTAGCCTACTCCCATGATGTGAGCGTGTCCTTCAGTAAGACCAGGGACCATTGTCTTTCCCTCCAGGTCCATCAGTTTGGTATTTGTTCCTTTGAATGCTTCAGCACCTGCTAGAGACCCTACATACAAAAAAGTATCTGCTTTTATTGCTACAGATTCAACCATCCGCTGGGTTGTATCCATCGTGTATATCGGTCCATTAAAAATTAACATATCAGCCTCAACCTGCGATTCGTCAGGGCTACAGGCTAAGGCAATAAAGAGTAGGAAAATCAGTCGTGTTAGCTTCTTCATTTTCTTTAGGTTTTGTTACTAGTTAGTCTTTAGGTTGAGTACAAGTTAAAGTTAAATTCTTAGAGTGGGTTTAAAGCGAATTTTTATAACTTTGCGCTCCGTTCTAGAGTGGGGCGACTCGTCAGCAATTTTGATGGGTATTGTTTAACAAAATGCTGGTTAGAAATGACTCTCCTAACCACGTGTACAAATTAGAGTCTTGACATTATGGCAAAACAAGAAGAATCGGCTAATGAAGCCGCTGCAAAAACCGAAGAGGTAAAAACTGAAGAAGTGGCTGCAGAAGAAACCTCAACAACCGAGGAAAATGTAGAGGCAGTGGAAGCAAAAGCTGAAGAACCTGCTGTAAAGGAGGAAGCTGCTCCAGCTCCTGCAAATGTTATCGAAGAACCTGAAGACGATTTTGATTTCGATAGCGAAGGTGGTTTTGATGATGAGTATTCTGCAGAAGATCGTAAAGCGATGGAAGCGCTTTATGAAGGAACACTTACTGAAATCACCGAGAAAGAACTCATTGATGGAACTGTAGTAGGCGTTACCGACAGAGAAGTAATCGTAAATATTGGGTTTAAATCCGATGGACTAGTTTCTCTCTCTGAATTCAGAGACATGCCTGATCTAAAAGCAGGCGATGAAGTTCAGGTTTATATAGAAGAGCAAGAAAACGCAAATGGCCAACTGGTTCTTTCCAGAAGAAAAGCTAAGATCGTTAAAGCTTGGGAATCTATCCAAGGTGCTCTTGACAATGATGAAGTAATCGAAGGATTTGTTAAGAGAAGAACTAAAGGAGGTTTGATCGTAGATGTTTACGGGGTTGAAGCTTTCCTTCCTGGTTCGCAAATCGATGTGAAGCCAATTAGAGACTTTGACATCTTCGTTGGAAAATCAATGGAAGTGAAAGTTGTGAAAATCAACTACACAAACGATAACGTAGTTGTATCACACAAAGTACTAATCGAGAAGGATCTAGAGCAACAAAAAGCTGAGATTCTAAATAACCTTGAGAAAGGACAAGTACTTGAAGGAGTAATCAAGAACATGACCAACTTCGGTGTATTTATCGATCTTGGTGGTGTTGACGGCCTTCTTCATATTACAGACATTAGCTGGGGTAGAATCAACCACCCTGAAGAAGTTCTTTCGCTTGATGAAAAAGTCAACGTTGTTGTGCTAGACTTTGATGACAACAAACAAAGAATTTCACTGGGAATGAAGCAGCTTACCGATCATCCTTGGGATTCTCTAGATAAAGAAATCGAAGTAGGATCTAAAGTAAAAGGTAAGATTGTGAATGTCGCTGATTACGGTGCATTCTTAGAAATCATCCCTGGCGTAGAGGGACTTATTCACGTTTCTGAAATGTCTTGGTCTCAGCACCTAAGAAATCCTTCTGATTTCATCAACGTTGGCGATGAAATCGAAGCTGTAGTCCTTACTATAGATAGAGATGAAAGAAAGATGTCTGTTGGTATCAAGCAATTGACTGAAGATCCATGGACAAAGCAAGATGTTCTTATCAAGTACGCTGTAGGAACAGATCACAAGGGAACCGTGAGAAACCTAACAAACTTCGGATTGTTCATTGAACTTGAAGAAGGTATCGATGGTTTGGTTCACGTTTCTGATCTTTCTTGGACTAAAAAGATCAAGCACCCTTCTGAATTTGTGAAAGTTGGAGAAGAGCTTGAAGTGAAAGTAATGGAGTTGGATGTTGAAAACAGAAGACTTGCATTGAGCCACAAACACCTAGAGGAGAATCCATGGGATACTTTTGAGACGGTATTCACTAAAGGATCAACTCATAAGTGTACGATCACAAACGTTTCAGACAAGATGTCCACTGTAGAGCTTCCTTACGGACTTGAAGGTCATGTAATGACCAAAAACCTTAAGAAAGAAGACGGTACTTCTGGAGCTGAAGGCGAGACACTTGAGTTCAAAGTGCTAGAATTCTCTAAAGATGATAAGCGAATTGTTCTATCTCACACCTCTGTATGGGATAAGGATGCTGAGCAACCAAAAGCTGCTTCTAAGAAAGCTGCTGGAGGTAAGAAAGGCAACACGTTAGACAAAATCAACAAAGAAGTTGAGAAGTCTACACTTGGTGATCTTGATGCTCTTTCTGCTTTGAAAGACAAAATGGAGGATGCTGGAAAGAAGACCACTAAGGCTAAAAAAGAAGAAAAGTAATTCCAAATATTGAGTCACCTGCCTAATGGCAGGTGACTTCTTTTACTTAGCTTTGCAATCATATTTATTGGCGCTATGGCCGAGCGGCTAGGCAGAGGTCTGCAAAACCTTTTACAGCGGTTCGAATCCGCTTAGCGCCTCAAGAAGCAACCTAATTTGGGTTGCTTTTTTGTTTCTATTTTGGTCAGTCGCTAATTCCAAAAGGAACAAACAACCCGACAGTAATGGTTAGTATTTCATCTCGATTATTTTTTTCCTTATTGCTAATAGGCACCCTACTAATACCTATTAAGACTATTGGGCAGACGACAGGGATTCAGGAGGCTGAATCTTTTCTTTCTACAAAGAGTCTGAAAATACCTAATGGCGCACAAATTGCCGTTGCGTTGGTGTCAGACACTACCTTTCAAACTTTCGGACTAAGAAGCGAGAATAATCAAATCATTAGCACGCTAAATGATAGTGTTTTGTTTGAAATAGGATCAATTACGAAGGTTATGACTGCTATGCTGTTAATGGATTTCATTATAAAGGATTCGATTTCACTTCATGAAAAGATCGAACCTTATTTACCTGCTGATTTCCCAAAGAATGACCTCCAACATGTTGGCTCCATAAGCTTTCAAGAACTTGCAACACATCAATCAGGCTTACACAGGGACCCACTGAAAACAAAACAATATATAAGACTAAG